>JBCNPG010000319.1:0-4526 GCA_039593445.1 Pedobacter sp. | reverse complement strand
ATTCACCTTGCCGTCGTTTTGTGGGGGCGAGCAGACAATGATTTCGCTGCATCCGGCAATTTTTGCAGGGATGCCGAGCATTAGAAAAGTGCTTGGCAACACCGCTGTTCCACCCGGAATATAGAGGCCAACGCGTTCGATGGCACGAGCCTCGCGCCAGCAGTTTACGCCGGGCATGGTTTCTATTTTGGCTTCGGTTTTGAGTTGGGCTTCGTGAAACCTGTAGATGTTTTGGTAAGCTACATCAATGGCGTTTTTTACTGATAGGGGAATAGCCTTTGCCAGATTTTCCAATTCCTCCCTGCCGATGTAAAGCTGTTCTAAATTCACGTGGTCGAACTGTGAGGCAAAGGCAAACAAGGCCTTGTCTCCATCGGTTTTTACGGTAGCGATGATGTCCTTTACGCGTGTTTCAACCAAATTATCGTCTGCAATTTGCCTCGAACAAATTTCTTCTATTTTTTGTTGAGATAAATCTCTATAACTATAGATTTTCAATTTATTATGTTTTTGATTTAACTATTAGTTAATATGTTTTTCAAGTAATTTTCAACTGAGAACGTCGAATTTTACGTAATGATTTTCTCGATCGGCATTACCACGATGCCTTGGGCGCCTGCCGCTTTGAGGCTGTTGATCTTTTCCCAAAAATCCTGCTCGGCAATAACCGAATGAACGGCTACCCAACCTTCTTCAAACAAAGGAACAACAGTGGGACTTTTTACACCTGGCAATAAATCTACAACCGCTTGCAAGTTTTCTTTGCTTACATTAAGCACCACATATTTGGTGGCTTTGGCACGCAACACCGACTGGATGCGTTGTACCAGTTCCTTCACTTCGGCATTGAACTCGAGCCCCTTGTTGCAGATCAAAACCGCTTCCGAATTCATTACATCTTTGAAGGGTTTTAAGCCGTTGCTCTTTAAGGTTCCACCGGTAGAAACGATGTCGAAAATGGCATTGCTCAAGCCCAGGCCCGGGCCAATTTCTACCGAGCCTGAAATGTTCCTGATCTGCGCATCGACATTGTTGGCCTTCAAGTATTTTTCGAGAATCACCGGGTAGGAAGTGGCAATTGCCTTGCCGTTTAATTGGGATAATTCGCTGATGTTGCTCGTGCTCTGCACGGCAATTTTTAGGGTACATTTGCCAAAGCCGAGTTTCTGCAGGTAACATACGTCTGCACCGGCTTCTACAATTACGTTTTCGCCCACAATGCCCAAATCGGCAATACCGTCTTGTACGTATTCTGGAATATCGTCATCCCTGAGGAAAAGGATTTCCAAAGGAAAATTAGTAACTGTTGAAATGAGGGAGCTTTTGTAGTTTTCGAAATTTAAACCACAGTTTTTAAGGATTTCTACTGATTTTTCGTTGAGCCTACCCGATTTTTGGATAGCGATTTTAAGTGTTTTCACTTGTTATAAAATTAGGAATAAGAAATATTGAGTCTATTGTTAAAAACCGTTTTGCGTACAAAACATTTATCTATCTATCGCCGCAATGGCGATGATGGTGTAAATGTGCATAATGGTTTAAAACTTGGATCATATATTACTTTCTTTCCGTAATTTTGGGCAGAAGATGTTGCAAATATAGCTTTGTAAATGTAAAATCAAAAAAATATGGCATTTTATTTGCCATGTAAGTCGCAGGCCCGCAGGCCAAATGATACTTAAACCTCACAGAAAATTGAAAAAAACGCTCCTATTTGTAGCCGTATGTCTGTTTTTGAGCTCTTGCAGCTGGTTTCGCACCAAGCCGGAAATTGCTGTTGTATTGTCTAAACATTTCGACAATAAACTGTACAATGATTTCGATACGGTTGCTTACGATTCGGTATTTGTCAAAAAAATAGACGAACTGGGCAGTAAATTGTCCAACCCCAAAGTCATCAAGGCTTATTATGCCCATAACCAAGACAGACCCTTATTGGTTACGCGTTTTTATGTAAACGGGGCATTGGATACCTTGAAAAACTATATCCAACGGAGCAGGGCTGATGGATTTAATCCAGAAATATTCAGGGTTAACGAACTCGAATCGTTGTTGAAAACACTGGATGCAAATAAATTTAAGCATATAGATGAGGTTTATCCCGTGGTGGCCGATCTTGAAATCAAAACTGCTGATGCACTTTTGAAGTACAGCACGTTTACCAAGTATGGTAGCGTAAATCCCAGAAAACTTTTTAACCGCTATTACATTGCCAACAAGCGTCCAGATAGTCTAAAGCTCGATTCGATGTTGAATACTGCCGATCTAATAGCTGTACTGAAGGATGCGCAACAGACCTCGAAGAATTACCTCGACCTGAAAAAGGCCTTGGCGTATTATCGCGATAGTTTGGGTACGGACGAAAATCCGGCCATCAAGGCCATCAAGCTCAACATGGAGCGCATGCGTTGGCAATTGCCGATCAAGACGGAAGAAACCGTATTGGTCAATATCCCCGATTTCTCGCTAACCTGGTTTAAGGGGCAAGATACCTTAACGCACATGAACGTATGTGTAGGGGGCAAGCGTGAAGAAGGCTATGCAGACAAAATGAAGGCCTATTTAAAATCGAAGAATTTGGATGACAAGCCTAAAAACCACGAAACGCCACAGTTGGTAAGCGTTTTTAATGCCATCCAGGTAAATCCCGTTTGGAATATTCCGGTTAGTATTGCGCAGAGCGAGATTTATTGGCAGGCAATCAGAGATCCTTATTATTTGTCTAACAACAACATTAAAGTTTACCTGAAAGGCAAATTGGTGAATGATCCCGATACAATCCAATGGAACAAGTATTCGCGCGAAAAGTTGCCTTTTCAGTTTAAACAGGGCTCTGGCGAAGGCAATGCCTTGGGCAAATTCAAGTTCATTTTTGATAACAGCTCCAGCATCTACCTCCACGATACCAACAACAAAAATGGTTTTAGGCTGGCCAACAGGGCCATTAGCCATGGTTGCGTACGCATAGAAAAGCCCTTGGAGTTTGCGCAGCTCATGGTAAGAGACAAATACCAGTACGACCAGTTGCGTATGGAAGTAAACCTGCCACCGGTTGATACGACCAGGATGAAGCAATACCAAAAAAAACTGGCCAAAAGAACCGATACGCTCAATACCTTTCAGTTAAAGCCGAGTTGGTTTGCCACACGGAAAAATGTGGCCGTGGTAATTGGTTATTTCACGGCGTGGGCCGAGAATGGAAAGGTTCAGTTTAGGCCTGATGTTTACGATTACGACGAAACGTTGTGGGAAGCCATCAAAAAATACATGTAGACGGAGCTTGTATCGCTATCTACTTATCTCATTGTTACAGCAAACTTGTGTTCAACAGGTCAAAAGCCTAACTTGCGTCCACAATGAACCTCATGGATTTTAAAAACAGTTTGTTTGTATTTGCCTTGTGTGCCAGCTTTTTGGTTGCCTGCCAGCCCGTTTCTGATAAAGTTGCGGTAGCCGATAAAAAAGAATCGGTGGCCAAGCAACCGCCTGCTGATAGTGTGGCAAAACCCGAATGGGTTGCCGTTAAAGCGCCCTTGGATTTTAATGGTTTCTGGATTTATTACAACCGTAACATTAAGCTTTACGAAAACTTTGTGGCGCACAATGTAGATGGCCAAGTAATGGATAAGACGATTTTCCTGCAGCAAATGAAAACGGAGCGATACCTGCCGATGTTGCTGGCTTCGTCTGATCCTAAGCCACATTATCAGTTATTTCGCATTCCGAAGGGTACCGATCCAAACATCGGGACATACATGAGGCAGTTTGCGGCCGATGAGCTGAAATACAGCCAAATGAAAGGCAAGCCCATTCCGGCATTCAGTTTTAAGGATATCAATGGGAAATTGTATACTTCGGCCAATACCAAAGGCAAAATCGTACTCTTTAAATGCTGGTTTATTGGTTGCGTGGCCTGTGTGCAGGAGATGCCCGCCCTGAACGAGCTGGTTCAAAAATACAAAGACCGCAACGATATTCTTTTTGTGAGCTTGGCCATAGATGCCAAGACCGAATTGCAGGAGTTTTTAGCAAAAACCAAGTTTGATTATGCAACAGTTCCCAATCAGGAGCGTTACATGGCCGAAAAACTGCTGGTCAATGCTTATCCAACACATTTTTTAATCGATAAGAATGGGCTGTTGGTTAATGTGGTTAACGAAGAAAGCGCAATTGCCAGTTTATTGGATCGCGAAGCCGCTAAAGACTAGCCTTTGTTGGTAAGGGCAGGCTTCAGTTTTGAATGTTTGTTTTCTTTTTTGCTGCTTCGGTATTTGCTGAGGTTAATCAACAGTACGCTCCCTAAAATAACCACTAATCCAGCAATCTGTAAAAGGCTGATTTTTTCATTGGTAAAACAGAGGCTTAACAATACAGCTACTACCGGGTTCACGTAGGCATAGGTACTTACCTGTGTAGCCGGACGTACCTTCAACAGCCAAACATAGGCACTGAAGGCTGCAATTGAGCCGAATAGGATCAGGTAGCCAACCGATAGCCATGCGTCTAACGGGATGGTTGTCCAGTTG
>JBCNPG010000318.1:0-4530 GCA_039593445.1 Pedobacter sp. | reverse complement strand
CCCGCTTCAAATACGACAAGGTAACGAGACGATCGGATAGAGGTGTAGGCCATCAATTGATGTGTGCCTAGGTCAATCGATACTGGGGTTAGAAACTGCGAATCTGTCTTTTTAGCCAGGTTACTTTTTTTGCACGAAATAAACGATAGTAGAAGCGTTAAAATAAGGATAAGGTTTTTTGTCTTTTTCATTTTTGGATCAATTTTTAGACAAAAGACCGATAAAAAAGAGGCACACGCGTTCCGATTTATCAATCGGAACCTGTTTTTGTCTGCCTGTTTCTTTTATATTCAGAAGGCGTTAGCCCCGTCATTTTTTTGAAGGTAGTGTTGAATGCCGTTTTAGAACTGAAACCCACTTCAAAAGCAATACCCAGCAAGCTCAAATGGTCCATTTTGGGGTCGAACATGAGCTTTTTGGCCTCTTCGATGCGGTAGTAGTTAATCAGTTGGTAAAAATTCTCGTTAAAGCCATTGTTAATAACATACGAAAGCAGATGGCTTGACATATTCAATTGGGCGGCCAGTTTAATCAGGTTCAGGTCGTTGGCCAGGTAAGGCTTGCGGGTTTCGATCAGTTCGCGCACTTGGGTTTTGAGTTCTTCCAGTTTTTCGTCAGGCACTAGTTTCTTTCTTTCCAATTCTGTTTGCGTGGTTTCGGCTATAATGGCTTTAAGTTCTTTCTGCTCTACCAAATTATAGGGAAAGACCTCTTTTTGCCTCAGCCATTGATAGGCGATATAGAGCACACCGGCCAAGTAAAGCAAACTGGTTAGCTCATCAAATAGGGAAGAAGCTTCCGAAAGCTTAAAAAGGATATCGGCTAGCCAGAAAAATGCCAATACAATAACTCCGATGCAAAGATTTTGCAGCCACTTCAGCTCGATGTACTCGATAGTTGAATTGAGCAATAGGATATTTTGGCGATGTTTGGCTATCTTTTGATAGGCCAGCGTACAATAAATGGCCAGTTGTAAGCCGAAAAGCAGATTAAAGATAAGCTCGGCAACGCCTAGGTACGCTGCATCCCTTTCCGGTCCTGGTATTTCCTTGTCGAGGAATAGGGAAGCAACGGTAATCAGCAAAATAAAAAAGGCAAAGGCAAAATGTAAGAAATCCCTACGTTTCCAACTTTTAAAGGGCACGGCATAATAACAAACACTTAAGTAAAAAATGGGGGCAATGGCAAAGTTGGAAATGCCCAAAAACTGAAACCACAAGCCATTTTCGTTAAATAAACCGCTATTCTGAAGTACGATAAGGAAAAAACACACTACGAATGCGCCGAACCAAACATTTGCCCTTTTATTCACCTGATAAGGGTTGCAAAAAATCACAAAAGCAAGCAAAAAGGTAGATCCAAGAAGTATCGGATTGATCAATTGGCTCATGGGCAAAGGTTTGGCCAAAGCTAAAGATTGGAATGCATGCCCGGAAGTGGATTTGAATATTTTTTGCACCATTGGCCAATATAAAATGGATATGAAAACATCCCGTTTCTTTGCTCTATTTTTTTACATCTATCCTAATCTCTTTGATATTGAGTATTTTAACTGATAGTTAATTATAAACTTAATCGGAAAATTATGAAAAAATTAATGACTGCATTCACAATGGTGATTGGATTGGGGCTATGCCTTGGTCAAACTGCTCAGGCCACCGATGGACTGATCCAGAAAAAAGCGGGACTGGTTGCCGAAAAATTATCATCCTACTATCCAGAAGGTGTATTGATTGGTCCGGGTTCGGCTTATTATTCATCAACCGGATCCTTGTATTTTGCATGGTCTGGCGATCCGCTTCCTGCCGGAGCCTATTATTACATCAACGATTACAATATCGAATACCAAAGCGCCGGATTTCCGGGTAGCGAAGGCGGTGCCATCAGCATTCCCATGTCGGCATTTGGTGGCCCAGGTACCTATTGGGTAGGCATCGTTTACTGGGACGGCGGGGTCATTTACAATTATGTACTACCAGTTACGGTTAATTTGTGGTAACTGCTATCAAGCCTATTACAAAAAGCACCTGGTAGCAGGTGCTTTTTTGATTTTGTACAAATTGTTTGAAATGTATAATTTTTGCTTTGAATCTTATAGCCGAATTTCAGGCGATTGGTCGTAGCTTTGTACTAACAAAACTTAATTGATAATTTATGATACAAGCCAAAGGTTATGCAGCGCAAACTGCAACAACAGATTTAGCACCCTGGGATTTTGAACGCAGGGAAGTTGGACCACATGATGTTCAGCTGGAAATATTATACTGTGGGGTTTGTCACTCAGACCTCCACCAAATCAAAAATGATTGGTTTCCGGGCATTTTTCCAATGGTGCCAGGCCATGAAATCGTGGGCCGTGTTATTAAAGTGGGCGACCACGTTAAAAAATTCAAGTTAGACGACTTGGCTGGCGTAGGCTGCATGGTCGATTCGTGCCAGGTTTGCGAAAACTGCAAAGAGGGATTGGAACAATATTGCTTAGAAGGAAATACACAGACCTACAATAACAAAGACAGGCAAGGCGTACCTACATATGGGGGCTATTCGAATACCATTGTAGTACGTGAAGAATTTGTGCTGCATATTTCCGATAAGTTGCCATTGGCGGCTACTGCGCCTTTATTGTGTGCAGGTATTACTACTTATTCGCCTTTGCGCCATTGGAAAGTAGGCAAGGGCCATAAGCTGGCAGTTTTGGGCTTGGGGGGCTTGGGCCACATGGGCGTGAAATTTGGCGTGGCTTTCGGTGCCGAAGTTACGGTATTGAGTACTTCTCCATCAAAAGAAGCAGCAGCGAAAGAATTGGGCGCGCACCACTTTGTGGTAACCTCAGACCCTGAGCAGCTCAAAGCGGTTAGAGGTTCTTTCGATTTTATCCTAGATACGGTTTCTGCCGAACACGACATGAACATGTACCTCTCGCTTTTGAAAACCAACGGAACACATATTTGCGTTGGCGTACCTTCAGAGCCTTATGCCGTACAGCCGTTTGCCTTGTTGGGCGGCCGTAAAAGCTTGGCTGGCTCAGGCATTGGCGGCATTCCCGAAACTCAGGAAATGCTCGATTTCTGTGCCGAGCACAATATCGTATCTGATATTGAAGTAATCGACATCAAAGACATTACGGCATCTTATGAAAGAATGCTGAAAGGCGATGTACGCTACCGTTTCGTCATCGATATGGCTACACTTTAAGCTTGGTTAAAAAAAATAAAAGCCCTTCATGTAAATGAGGGGCTTTTTTATGCATGGCCGTACAAAATCGGCAAGCACTTGTTAGTTTCTGTTCCAAAATGCAGGAGGTTCTATGCCTAAGCTGCGTAGATATACGGTGCCTTGGGCGCGATGGTGGATTTCGTTGTCGATAAAATACAGAAGCGACGAAAAAACTACACCTTCGTATAGGCCAAATGTCACAACGGTTTCTTGGAATCTGGCCGTCGAAATTTGAGGCAGGAAAGTTTTGATTTCTTCTGTTCCGGCATCAAATAAACGCAATAAAGCTTCTTTGTTTTGGTCTGCTTCGTCAATAACATGGCCATTGATGTTGCCGGCATGGTCCCAATTGTCGGTTGCAATGCCACGTACGCCTGGTCCTGAAATATCGATTATTTCTTTAACCATTTCGGCAAAGGTCCGCATGCCGCCGATGCTGTGCGTAAATAGTTTGTCGGCAGGAAAAGCCTCAATTACGCGTCGGGTTAATCGGCGATGGCCAAGCCATTGCTCTAAAATGTCATTGCTTGAAGCGAATACGGCAGGTGCTGTAGCGGTTAGGTTTTGTGTTTCCATGATTAAATTTTGCTATTGTTTATGATTTGATCCTTTTGTTGACACAAAGAAACAGCCGGTTACTGACAACCCTATGTCAGCCCATTTTTCCAATCTTTATTTTTTTTTAAAAATCATTTAGATATGGATTTGGGTTAAGTTCTGCTAGGTTGGATTGTGGCAAGATCTGGGTTATAAATCAGCGGTTTAATTGGAGAAATATATACCCGGAAATATTTTTTTTGATATTTTTGAGCTGTTAATCATCCTTAAAATCGCTCATATCTTGCTCACCACACAACTACCTCCCCGAAAGGCTATGAAATCGGATTCTGATCTGGTAATAGACCTGTTAAGCCGAGTTTATCCGATAAGTGATGGACTCAAGAAAGAAGCCCATGCCAATATGGTGACTTTTGAATACCCAAAAGGCCATGTTTTGGTTAAAGCGTATGCAATTTGCAATTACGTGTACTTTATCAAGAAGGGAGCCCTAATGGGCTGTACCACACATAAGAAAAAGCATATTGTAACTTATATTTCGGTTGAGAACGAATTTGTAAGCTCCATCTCTGGTCTTTATGGCAACGGTGCATCCATAGAGGCCATTGTCGCTGTTGAAGACGTAAGCTTGGTGGCCATACCTGCGAATGTGCTTCAGGATTTCTTTCAGCGCTATTTCGAACTCAATTTCATTTTTAGGGTCATGCTGGAGCGTTACTACATGGATGCTCAGGAACGGGCACACATTGTGCGTGT
>JBCNPG010000317.1:0-4554 GCA_039593445.1 Pedobacter sp. | reverse complement strand
GTAAGTATTTCTTTTGTTGATCGACCTGATCCGCGCACTAACCGCATAGGCCGCATAGGCGCCACCACCGGCATAAGCCGTACCCAAGCTCAGTGTTTTGTTGTACAGCACGTTAACCGGAAGTTCAAAATAATAAATATTCAGGTTGCGCTCGGTGGTGTACGGAACCGGCGAGCCGAAAGAAATGGTGTTGTGCTGCTCAACCGACTTGTTGCCCTTAACCGAAAACGAGAGGCCAGGTTGCAGGGTAGTAGCGGTACCGATCTTGATGTTGGCAAAGCCGCCCAGCAAAAATTTGGCGCTGATTTTATATTCGGACCCGGGACTAAATCCTGTTCTGGGCTGGAGCGATGGAAAGTTGATTCCCATTTTAACCCCAAATTGAGTTTCTTGGGCCCATGCACCATGGCTAGCCATTAGCACAAGAAGCAGAAATAAAAGTTTTTTCATCAGTTTATAGTTTGCTTTTAAAGTTGATGAAGCCATCATGAGCGATTCGTTGCAGCTAAGCACGGCTCATGATGGATCCACCATTCCATTATAAGGTTAAATGTTTATCTGGACGGACGCACGGTAACGCCCCAAACATGGATGGTGCCGTTGGTTGCCCTGTAGTTTGATGATCTTACGATCAGTCCTCCATTAAGAAACAATTTCGAATCGGCGGTATTAGACAGTTTGAGGGTAAACTTTCCCTCCGGGTCGAAACCCTTGCCAGTGTTGCCTACATAATCGAAAGTGAAAACTGCCGGAGTACCGGTACTCGCGGTGGTAAAGCCAGGAACCGATGAAGGCGTAACCATATAACCCAATCTCGATTCCTTGGTAGCCACGCTGCCAGGCGACAGCAACGATTGCAAAGTTACCTCGTTTTGGTCGAGGTTATCGTAGCTGTATTCGCCCTGCCCGATCAGGTACAACAGGTATTTCTTAACCGTTTCCTTATCATAGTCTTTCCAGCTCTTGGTTGGTGTAGTGGTTACCGGAATGCCCGAAGTAGGCGTGGTAAAGATCACAGATCCGTCTGGGTTTTTGCTGATGATTGGATAGTCGTAAAAGAAACAGTTGTTTTGCAATACCTGCGAAGCATTTACTCTTCTGATGGCATCGTTGTGCAGGAAAATATAAGTTCTATTCGGCTTGGTATACTCGAGGGTATCAATGCCCGAATAGTCGATTGCCTTTTTCATCCACCTAAAAACGGTATCGTTCGGATTGTTGCCATCGGCACGTTTCTTCAGGTATTCCCAAGCAGTCATATTCACTTTTTCTTCCAAAAGCGATTTCTTGTAGTCGTAGTCTTCCTGAAGATCTAATCCAAACACGCTGCAGCCGGTAATAAATACGCTCAGGGCAAACAGCACCAGTAGTCTATTGATTAACTTTTTGATGTTCATGATCTTAATTTTTTAGTCGGTGTAAGGTGGATTTTGTTTAAGCAATGAATTGGAATTCATTACGTTTCGGTTGATTGGCCACAGGTACTTGCGCTTATCGGTACCGAAGCCGGTTGCATCGGCTGGCAATACACCCGCCCTAACTTGGCGTGCCTTGATAATCGGATCCATGACTTGGATTACCCTATCGGTACGTACCAGATCGAACCATCTTTTGCCTTCGCCAAAAAGCTCGTATTGTCTTTCCTGGATAATGGCATCTTCCAATTTAGTAGCATCTAAAACGCCTGGCGTAACCGAAACCTCCGGACTGTTTACCGTGTATACCGGAATGTTTGCCCTGGTGCGGATAAAGTTCAGGTATTTCAAGGCATTGGTTCTGTCGCCGGTTTTGTTCAAAGCTTCGGCATACAACAGGTACATATCTGCCAGCCTGTACATCGAAAGCAGCACATTCGAGGTATTTGCATCTCTATCGGCCGCCAATACGGTATAGCTGGTGGTACCCAAGGTGCCCGTTCCTTTGTAAAATTTCCAAAGCCTGTCCCTAGCATCGGTTTTGGCAATATCGTAGGTAGCACGGGTCCTGATATCTGTTGGATATTTTAACGGCCAATCGTAGAAGATGCCATAATCGATTACCAAAGGTGTATTGTTTGGGGTAGCAGACACACCCGCCATACAAGGACAGCCGTTAACCGTAGTGTTCCAATGAATATTCCAAATGGCCTCGATGCTGTTAGACGGGTCGTAGAACATTTTGTTCCAGTTGGCGGTTGGCTCCAAATCGGTAAGCTGCGTACCGCCATAAGTAGCTTTTGCAGGAGCTTTGGTAGCCCCTAGCAAACCAAACCATTTAATGGCATTGGTGTAGTCTTTGCGCCACATGTATACATCAACCAAAGCCGCACAAGCCGCAGCCCTGCCCATTTTAAATACGCTGTAATCGGCGTTGTTTACGTTGTTGTAGCAAAAAACCAAATCGGGAATGATCACTTCGTCGAAAATCTTGTCAACCGGGTCTCTGGCCTGTCTGGCATCTTGGGTAGCATCTTCAAAAGGCTGCAGCCTAATCGGCGCATCGCCCCAGGTGCGCACAATGTAAAAATACGCCATAGCCCTCAGTCCCCTGCTCTGTGCAAGGTTATCGTTGATGATCAAAGGCGTAATCAAGGCCTTATTGATCTCGGTGTTTACAATTCCAGGGATATACTTGAGATTGAGGTTGGCAATGTTGATGACCTTGTACATGCTCGACCAATCTGAAAAGGGGTTGCCGGCAGTTAGGCCATTCAGCTGCAGTTCGGCATAGGTGGCGTTAGAGTTGCCTCCTCTTTCGTAATTGTCTGACCGGGCCTCGCCCCACATGGTGTATTTATTGTTAAACTGCGACTCGCCCACCATGGCCTGTTGGAAATTTCCATAAAGCGAAGCCATGGCACCCGTCATATCTTTGGCCGATTGGTAAAAATTCTCTGCCCTGATGGCCGTTACCGGCGGTATTTCTAAAAATTTCTTGCAGCTTCCTAACGTAATTACCGTGGTTAGCAAAGCAATACCGAATATCTTTTTCATAATAATTATAAGCTAATGTTTATACCAAAACCAAATTCCCTACGCTTAGGGTAATTGCCACCATCGGTTCCTGGTGTTAATGGATTGTTCGACGTAAACTCTGGATCAAAGCCCGAATAGTTGGTCCAAGTGAGCAAATTAGTGCCATACACAAAAAGAGATAGGGCTTTTAACTTGAACCTGTTAACCAAAGCCGGCTGGAAAGAATAGTTAAGCCTTGCGCTAGAGAGCCTTACAAAAGACGCATCTTCGAGGTAATAGCTGTTTACGCCTCTTTTCTGGTTGCCGTTGTTGTCTTTGGTAGGGAAATAAGGATAGGTAGCAATATCGCCCTCTTTTCGCCATGCGCCATAAATCGCTTCGGGAAAGGCCGTTCCGTTGGCCGAGCCAAAAGTAGAAAAGTTCTCTTTAAAAGCGTTGTAGATCTGCCCGCCAATGGTAGCATTGAACATCACGTTCAGCGAAAACCGCTTGTAGCTGAAGGTATTGGAAAGCCCTAAATAGAAATCTGGGGTGGCGTTGCCAATTACCTGACGGTCCGCATCGTCAATTATACCGTCCCTGTTTGCATCGTCCCATTGGGTGTCTCCGCCTTTGAGGACACCTGCCGGTCCGCGCATTTTCTGAACGGTGCCGGTGTAGCGCTGTCCATTTAACAGATAATACTCTGCCGTTTGGCCATCGGCCGAAACGTTTACCGGCTCAAGCTTGCTCCACTCTGACGAATAGGCGTTAGAGGCCGTCCATCGGTAAATACCTAATTGCTTATAGCCGTAAAAATCGCCCAAACGTCCTCCAGGTTTAATCAGGTATCTTGTTCCTGTAATAAAAGGCTCATCCTTAAACAACGATTTTACCTTGCCTTGTTCAAAAGAGATGTTGGCGTTTACAAACCAAGTGAAATTAGGCTTAGACACCGGCGTGCCCGATATAGAGAACTCGGCACCATTGGTATACAAATCACCGGCATTTACGCGCACGGTTTGAAAACCAGTTTCCTTGGGCAACAAGTTGTCCATCAACAATTTGTTAGTAGCCTTATGGTAATAATCGACCACCAAAAGCAAGCGGCCATTGAACAAGCTGATGTCTGTTCCAATATTGGTTTGAACGGTGTTTTCCCACTGGATCTGCGGATTGCCGAGCCTATTTGAAATTACTGCGCCGGCATTGCCCATGTAGCTTACATCGCCAAAGCTTACCAAGGTGGCATCTTCGTTATCGCCGATGCCGTTGTTGCCTTGCGCACCAATACTCACCCTGATCTTGGCATCGTTAAGTACTTTTCCTTTGGCCCACGACATAAATTTTTCGTCGGAGATACGCCATGCCAACGATCCCGATAAGAAATCGCCCCATTTGTTATCCTCACCAAATTTAGAAGAACCATCCCTTCTATAGGTACCGTTAACAATGTATCGGCCTTTGTAGTTATAGCCCAAACGGCCAATGAGCGAAGCCAGGGAATTGCCGCCACCACCAGTGTTGCTGTTTCTGATGTCGATGTTGCTCAGGTTAAAGTTGGTTACGTTTTCGTTTACAAACGAGCCTGGCAAAGCCTGGAACTTTAGCGACCTCGAAT
>JBCNPG010000316.1:0-4565 GCA_039593445.1 Pedobacter sp. | reverse complement strand
TTATTGATAACTGGGTGTGCAATTAAACCTGTAACTAATGAAAATGCGGCCGACTTATAGTGCATCGTTTGGCCGGTCGCATTGCCCAGGTTGGCGCCGCAGCATTGGCAACAAAGTTCAGAAAGCTGGAGTTTGAAATAGCGGAAAGTCCCCAAGTTGACGAAAAGATAAAGAAGCAGGTCAGTAACCTTATTGAAGAGCTTGATCAATTGCTGGCCATGATCGATGAAATAGATTATTCGATGCCGTAGCGTTCCATTTTGCTGTAAAGCGTTTTGCGGTCGATATTAAGCAATTTGGCGGCCTTAGATTTGTTGTACCTTACTTTTTGCAGGGTTTCGGTAATCAGCTGCTTTTCGTTTTGTTCGTTTACGGCTTTGAGGTCGGTGCTGCTATTCCTTGCTAGCTGACTTACGGCCATCTTCATTTCGTCGGGTAGGCTTGCTGCGCCAGCTGTATCGCCAGGGCTTAAAAGCACCATCCTTTTGATCACGTTTTTGAGTTCGCGTAAGTTGCCTGGCCAATCGTAATCCAATAACAGTTGCTTGGCATCGGGTTCGATAGATTGTACGTTTCGGTTCAGTTCCTTGTTGCTCAACGCAATAAAGTGGTTGATGAACAGTTCTAAATCCTTGCCTCGATCTCGCAATGCCGGTAATTGTATCTTGAATTCGTTTAACCGGTGGTAAAGGTCTTCCCTAAACTCGCCTTGCTGGATGCTGTTGGCCAAATCGTCGTTGGTGGCGGCAATAATTCTCACGTCTACCGGAATGGTTTTGGTACTACCAATAGGCTGAATGATGCGTTCCTGCAAAGCCCTGAGTAGCTTCACCTGCACCTCGTAGCTCAGGTTGCCCACTTCGTCTAAAAACAGCGTGCCGCCATTGGCCGCTTCGAATTGTCCCTTTTTATCGTTTAATGCGCCAGTAAATGCGCCTTTTACATGCCCAAAAAGCTCGCTTCCTGCTAAATCTTTAGATAAAGTGCCACAGTCGATAGCAATAAAGGGCTTGGTGCTGCGCTTGCTCTGCAGATGCAGGGTTTTGGCAATATGTTCTTTGCCGGTGCCACTTTCGCCTTGTATAATGACCGACATATCGGTTGGAGCCACTAAGGCAATGTGTTGGTGCAGTTTTTCGGCGACTTCGCTTCTGCCCTTAATAAAATTGTCGTCGGCTGTCGTCGGTTGGGTTTCGTCTTTGGCCAGTGAGTTTTTGATCAGCATCAGCAACTCGTCGGGGTTTACCGGTTTGGTAATGTAATCAAAAGCGCCGAGCTGTATCGATTTTACGGCGGTGCGCACATCGTTAAAGCTGGTCATGACAAGGGTGGGGGTGGCAATGCCTTTTTCACGGGCATATTTGAGCACGTCGAGCCCGGTGCCATCGGGCAGGCGATAATCGACCAGCAACAGATCGAAGGGCTGTTGGTCTATCAGCTTGCATGCTTGTTTGGTGTTTGATGCCAATAAGACCTCGAAACCACTTTTAATTAAAAAGCCTTCAATAATTTGAGCAAAAGTGGAGTCGTCTTCAACAATTAGGAATTTTGACATACTACAAAAATAACAAAAGCCAGATAAATCCGGCCTTTGTTAAAGTATAATTGTGTTTTCTGCTATTCAATATACTGTCGATTTTGGTTATTCAACAGGTTTACCGTCTTTGTCAAGTTTGATCGAACCGGTTTCCTGTTCTTTCTTCACATCGATTTGGTACCACTCTTTTTGGGCTTTTTCGTCTTTTACCAAGAAAGCTGCGGTAGCTGTCCACACTTTGTAAGGCTCAGAAGCCAAAGTTGTTTTTACACCTTGTGGCAAGTCTTCCAGTTTTACCGGAGTTTTGGTTACGCTATCTTGAACGGTAGTAACGATTTCAATTGGGTTTGATTTTACTTCACTTGCTTGTGCTGCTGAAAATCCTGCGAATGCTAACGTAGCGGCTAAAAATAATTTTTTCATAACTGTATTTTTTAAATTAGGGTTTTGAAATAAATAATTATACTGAGCTATATCGCATAATGGTGCCAAAAGAAAAATTTTATTCAATTTATTGATAATCAGAATTTTAATTTTATTTGTGAAATGGATGGTTGTGGCGTTTTTCTACAACTTGCTGATTTTGTCGTCAAAAAACAGATAAACTTCTTAGGTTTCGAACATAATGCGCTTAATTTGTGGCATGCAACATTATATTTCGGCCGACTGGATCTTTCCGGTTGAAACGGCTCCCATTCAAAATGGCGTGCTTGGCATAGATGCCGATGGCAACATTACGGCGGTGTTAACCCCCGAACAAGCCGGGCAAATGAAGCTTGAGGGCGTTGTTAAGTATAAAGGAGCCCTTATTCCGGGCTTGGTTAATACCCATTGCCATTTGGAACTTTCGCACCTGTTCAAGAAAATTGACGAACATACCGGCCTGCCGCAATTCATTAGGCAGATTTTGGCACAGCGTGCACAGCCTGAAGACGAAATCATGGCGGCCATGCAAAAGGCCGATGAAGCCATGTATGCCAATGGCATTGTTGCGGTCGGCGATATTTCTAATCAACTGGATTCGAGGCCAGTTAAGCTGCAAAGCAAAATATACTACCATACCTTTGTAGAGGTTTTTGGCTTTAGCAGGCCATCAGAGCCCGTAATAGCCGCCGGTTTAAAACTAAAGGCCGATTTTTCGCCACTCAAGGCTTCTGTGGTGCCCCATGCGCCATATTCGGTTTCTTCGGAGCTATTTGCCGAAATCAAAAAGAATAATAGCGAAGATGATATTTTAAGTATCCATAACCAGGAAACGACTGGCGAAAACGAACTTTTTGTTAAAGGCACTGGTCCGCTTGTCGATTTTTTTGCCAGCGTAGGCATCCCGTCGCACGAAGCGCAAGCCTCGGGCAACAACGCAATCCGTTACCACTTGCCCCAGCTTCACAAAGCCTTAAATACGCTTCTGGTTCATAACACCATGAGCGAGATGGGGGATGTGCTGTTTGCCGAGCAGGCACACCCTAATTTGTATTGGTGCCTTTGCCCCAATGCCAATTTGTACATCGAAAACTGCTTGCCTGATGTAAATATGTTCAAGGCACAGCAGGTAGTTTTAACTTTGGGTACCGATAGTTTGGCCAGCAATCATCAGCTTAATATTTTGGCCGAAATGAAAACGTTGCAAGATCGCTTGCAAATCCCTTTTGATGATTTGCTGCAATGGGCCACTTTGAACGGAGCCAGATTTTTAAATATCGATTCAACTTTTGGAAGCATTAAAGTTGGTAAAAAGCCTGGCTTGAACTTGATCCAGCTCTCTCCTGATTTTAAATTGGAAAATGATCAGGTTCAACGCTTATTTTAATGAAGATACACTATGAAAATCGCCATATTAGATGATTATCAAGATGTTGTGAAAACACTAGCTTGCTTTGAAATGCTCGATGGACATGATGTGCGGATTTTGAACGATACCGAAAAGGATCCAGTGCTGCTGGCAGCCAGGTTAAGGGAGGTTGAAGCATTGGTGCTGATACGGGAACGTACTCCCATAACGGCAAGCTTGCTCAAACAACTGCCAAACTTGAAACTGATTAGTCAAACGGGTAAAATAGCCGGACACTTGGATCTTGAGGCCTGTACCAACTTTAAGGTAGCTGTGGCCGAAGGTGTAGGATCGCCGGTAGCGCCTGCAGAGCTGACTTGGCTACTCATCATGAATACCTTGAGAAAGCTGCCCGATGCCATTTCGGCCATGAAAGCCGGAAACTGGCAAACCAATATAGGAACCAGCGTTTATGGAAAAACCATTGGCATATGGGGCTATGGCAAGATAGGCAAGCTGGTGGCCAATTACGCCAAGGCCTTTGGGGCTATGGTCTTGGTTTGGGGAAGCGAACAGTCGCGGGCCAACGCCATAGCCGATGGCTTCGAGGCTGCGCCTGGTAAAGCCGACTTTTTTAGTGAATCAGATGTGGTTACCCTGCACCTGCGTTTAAACGAACATACAGCTGGCATTGTAAAAGCTGGCGACCTCAGCCTCATGAAACCCACCGCCGTACTAATAAATACGGCAAGGGCCGAACTGATTGAAAATGGCGCCTTGCTCAACTGCCTAAAAGCCGGCCGGCCCGGATTTGCCGGAATAGACGTCTATGAAAACGAACCTGTCAAAAATGCTAACTTTGAACTGTTAAAGCTTCCTAATGTAGTGTGTACGCCACATTTGGGCTATGTAGAGCAAAACAGCTATGAGCTGTATTTTGGCAAAGCCTTCGAAAATGTGGTGAATTACAGCAAAGGCAAGCCAACACATATTGTAAATCCAGAAGTACTATGAATCCTATCTGCAAATTATTCAATATCAAATACCCCATTATACAGGCCGGAATGATCTGGTGCAGCGGTTGGAGGTTGGCTTCGGCCGTTTCGAATGCCGGCGGATTGGGCATCATAGGTGCTGGATCCATGTATCCGGAAGTACTTCGCGAGCATATCCAGAAATGCAAGGCCGCCACGACGCAGCCTTTTGCGGTCAATGTGCCCCTGCTTTATCCGAATATTCAGGAAATCATGGATATTT
>JBCNPG010000315.1:0-4565 GCA_039593445.1 Pedobacter sp. | reverse complement strand
ATTACCGTAAAGGATTGGAAGTGCCTGGATGCCAAATCGGTAATTACTGGCGGAAGAAGATATTCGTTTAATAACGACGGCCAATTGAATTTATTCATCAATTTAGAATCGGCCGATGCCAGACATGACTATGTAACGGGAGCGAGAACGCTAGGACCGAATGTTTTTACCCAATGCAAAGCCGTGAGAACACATGCAGATATTGGTCCGCACCACCGCTGGGCAGTCGGTACTTTGTATGACAACATCCAAACCGATGGCGAGATCAATGTACAAGACCGGGGCAATTGGGGCAGCGGACATGGCTGGGCTGGCGTAACACAGGTTTTATGGAACTGCAAAGTAAAAAGAGCGGCTGTGCAAAGTCCTTGGGCAAATGGTCAAAACTACAGTTTTGGAACCCAAGGAGGTAAATACGATGGCCGATTTAAAGGAAGACCTGATGGGATTTGGGAAAACCAGAACCAAACGGGTATCAAACCCAACTCCTTGTATTTGGCTCAACTTCAGCAGCGGCAAAAGCAGTAATCCATTCGTGTAATTCTACACCTAACTTGAACGGATTCATTATCGATTCTATAATTGCTATCCACAAAAAAGGCAGGGAGTATTTTATTTCTTCCCTGCCCCTGCCTCTCTTTGGCAATAACCTAAACACTAATCAATAGCGCCTGTTTTCATTTTTTCCTTGCCCGATTTGCCGAACCAGGTTTGCATCTTGCCTTTTACTTCTACCTTGATTACACTGGCCACTTCATTAGGAGCCACGGCTGGTAATTTGATCGTTACTTGATCTCCTGTTTTCGCAAACTTCACTTTGGCTTTATTGTTGAGCAGCTGTGCCGACATCACTTCGTTAGCTAAGCCTTTTACCACCAATTCGCCATTGGTAGGCCATTCAAAAACCGACAGGTACAAGGTAGTCGTTCCATTGGCATGGTCTTTTCTGGTTACCCTGCCCCAAGCTTGCGTTGGAATTGGACTAGCCTGCGTGGCGTAAATGGCTTCGCTGTATACTTTCATCCAGGCCCCCAAATCTTTTAAGCGCTCTACACTGGCTTCTGGAAAAGAACCATCAGGTTTTGGGCCAACATTTAACAAGTAGTTCCCTCCCTTTGAGGCAATATCTATCAAATTGTGAATCAACGTAGGTGACGATTTCCATTTGGTATCCGAATTCCTAAAACCCCAGGTACCATTCATGGTCATGCAGGTTTCCCAGTCTTTGCCATCCAATTCGCTCAGGTTTGGTATTTTTTGCTCTGGCGTTTTGGTATCGCCTGGAAAATTAGGGCGCTTCAGCCTGTCGTTGGTAATGATGTTGGGTTGCAGTTTCAATTGTTCCTGCAGTTTTTTAGCCGCTTCATCGGTCATGTTGGTTGGCGTATCCCACCACAAAACCGCAACATCACCGTAGTTGCTCATCAGCTCTTTTACTTGTGGAACCGACACGCGATCGATGTACTGATCGAAAGTTGAAGTTTCTTGCGCCGGATCCCAATGGCCTTTATGTGTTTCGGTATAAGCATTGATTTTGGTGCTGTCTGGGTTAGGCCAACCTTCAGCCATTACCTTTCTGGCAGCCGCACCACCCGCATTGCCCCAATCTTGGGCTTGCGAATAATAAAATCCCAAGCGGATGCCATATTTTTTGCAGGCTGCCGCTAAAGGCTTCAGCAAGTCTTTTTTGTAAGGCGTAGCATCGACAATATCCCAGTCGCTGGCCTTCGAATCGAACAAAGCAAAGCCATCATGGTGCTTGGCGGTAATGATCATGTATTTCATACCGGCATCTTTGGCCATGCGTACCCATTCATCGGCATTGAATTTTACCGGATTAAACTGCTTGGCCATGGCCTTGTATTCTGCTACCGGTACTTTCATACGGTTCATGATCCATTCGGCCCCTCCCCTGGCCTGTTGATGGCCATTGTACTCGCCGGCCATTTGCGCATACACGCCAAAGTGGATAAACATGCCGAAACGGGCTTCACGCCACCATTCCATTTTTTGGTCGTGGGCAGTTTTTTGTTGCGCATAGCCGAAGCTGTAAGCGCAAGCGAGAAGCATGACAAGAATAAGGGATTTACTACGCATGATTGTGTACGATTTAAAGTTTAATAGGTTTTTGTTTTATAGTTTTGGTAACGCAATAAAGCTTCGAGGTAATAGTAGTCGCCATAGCTTAAAGGCACGTCTACTTCGCTGTTCGATGGTTTTGAACCCGTACTGTGCAACAGGATAAAGCCTTTGGCCGTGCCTGCTGGTGCGATGTAACGGGTGCTTAGGCTGTTCAAAATCCGATTGGCTTTTTGATAGTAATCCCTGCCCTGCTTGCTGTACTTGCCCAATTCGTAAAGCCCCGAAGCGATCACAGCTGCTGCCGATGCATCCCGCGGCTCGTTGGGTATTTGAGGCGCATCGAAATCCCAATAAGGCACCAGATCTTTTGGCATATTGGGGTTATTGAAAATGAATTTCGCAATATTTTCGGCCTGCTTTAAATAAGTCGGGTCTTTGGTATAGCGATAGCACAGCGTATAGCCATACAAGCCCCAAGCCTGCCCGCGAGCCCAAGCAGAGGAATTGCTATAGCCCTGATGCGTTGTTTTCTTTAATACTGCCCCCGTTTGCGGATCGTAATCTACCACGTGGTAAGAGCTGTAATCTTCGCGGAAATGGTTTTTCATGGTCGTATTGGCATGGCTTACCGCAATTTTATAGAAGGAAGAATCGCCCGTAAGCCTAGTTGCTTCAAATAGCAGTTCCAAATTCATCATGTTATCAATAATCACAGGGTTTACCCATTTATCGCGACTGTGGTCCCACGACAAGATGACACCGGTCTTGGGATTGAAGCGGGTAGCCAGGGTTTTAGCCGATTGGATGATCACCTCTTTATCGTGCTGATCTTTGGTTAGCCTATAGGCATTGCCCACGCTGCAAAAAACCTTAAAGCCCATGTCGTGCGTGGTGCCATTGGTTTTTTCTTTCTCCATGTAGGTGGTGAACTTTCTGGCTGCCGATTTCCACTGTGCTGTTTGATAGTATTCATCCAAATACCAGAGTACCCCTGGAAAAAATCCGCTGGTCCAGTCTCTGGTGGCCACCAATTTAAGTTTTCCATTGTCTAAAGTTCGTGGCGAAACCAACTCCGGCTTGGCCGGATCGGCTGCTTTTTCTATCTCCTGCAACATTATGGTTGTTTGGGCAGCCGCATGCGCAAAGGCTTTTGGCACATTAATCTGTTGCGCGTCAACAGTGCCTTGTACCATCAATAAGATCAGGGAACTGGCTAGGAATTTTATCTTCTTCATCATTAATTTATGGGAACCAATTGCACTTCTAAAAGCTTCATCAGTTCGGTTTTCGAAATGTTATCTGGACTAATTGTGATCTGGTGCAGGCCTTTATCCAATTGTACTTCGCCAATAAGCTGTACAACCACCTTGTTATCGGCCGTTTTTGCCTCCTGTTTGATTGCCTGCTGATCTATTTTAACCGTAAAGTTGCCACCGCTATCTTTCGCGCTCAAATACTTGATGATCAAATTAAATTTCTGGGGCGCGCTTGTCCTAAAACTCCATTTTACGGTTTGGTCTTTTTTGGTCCAGTTTTCTACATAATAACGATCGGTTTTGCCATCGCCAAACTTAAAATCCTTACTCAACTCAGCGTCAAAGGCCAGCAGCCTGGTTGGCACCACGTTATTGGCTACATAGCGGATGCTATCGGCTTGGAGCGGTTCATTCAACGCCAGTACGATTACCGTATTGGCGGTATCGGGTGCTTGAATGGGTACTTGGAGATAAAAATCGGTGGCGTTGATGGCCTGCGCAGCCAGTTTAGCCTTTTGGGGATCGGTAAGCAGGTATGCCTTATCAATTTTAGATTTTAAGCCTCCTACATACAACTTGCCATCTTTTGGCCAATTGAATACATGCAGGTACAGCTTATTGCCGTTTTGACTGGTTACGCCCCAGCTTTGCAGCGGCATTTTGGTTTGGTGGGTCTTGTAAATGCTCTCGGAATTTTTGGCTATCCATTTTTCAATCCCTCCCAATATTTGTAAGTCTTTGGTATCAAAGGCACCATCGCCTTTCGGACCAATATTTAACAGGAGGTTACCGTTTCTGGAAGTGGCCTTGGCCAAAAGCTGGATAAAAAAACTAACCGGCTTATGTGAATCATCATACTTGCTGTAGCCATAAGATTCGTTAGTGGTTGGAATGGCTTCCCAATCTCCGTCTACAGGAAAAAATTCGGCTGGCCGATCGGCAGTATTCTTATAGTCGCCAAAATTGGCGCTGGCATTCCTTACCAAACGGCCATTGACCACCACATTGGGGTCGGTTTCCCTGATGGCTTTCAAGATCCTGATGTTTTCAGAAAGTGGCAGTTTTTGTGGCGTATCAAACCATAAGATATCAGGATGGTACTTGGTGAGCAGTTCCTTGATTTGCGGAATCGCTTTCTCATCGACATACTTTACGGCTTTGGGCAATAGTTCGGGATGCGCTACATACCAGTTTACCCCACCGTACAAACCTAAATCCCCTCCCGGA
>JBCNPG010000314.1:0-4567 GCA_039593445.1 Pedobacter sp. | reverse complement strand
GAAATTACCCACAATAAAGGCTGGACGGTGAAACAGAAAAATGAAAAAGGCGATTTGGAAATTGTGGAGGAATAACCGCCCAGCAACAAAACAGTCCATGCGACCACCTAAGATGTCTTAGGTGGTCGTTTTTAATTTGATGCATCGACAACAACTTCGTGAAGCCAATGCCAATCAAATCAGCACCGCTTTGCGTCAAAAATACCAGCTGTGGCTCAGATCATCTTTTCTTTCAGCTCCTTGTAGCGCGAACGGCCAATGGGCAACAGCTCGCCATTGTTCAACAACAAGCCATAGCGGCCTCCTGCTTCGACCACGATCTTTTCGGCTTGGTTTAATGGTACGATGTAGGATTTATGGATGCGTTCAAAAGAGCCGGGCAACAATTGGCCAAGGGCCTCCAACGATTTATCATGAAGCTCCTGCCGACCATTGCGCAGGTGCAGTTCGCTGTAAATGCCGGCACCTTTGATATAAAGGAGGTCGTTCACCTCGATTAGTTTGATGTGGCCAGATTTTTTGATAGCCAGGTATTTAATAGGACCGCCGCTTTTCTGTGCACCGGCCTCGGCCCTTCTAAAAGCCTGGAAAAGCCGCTCTTCATCGAATGGCTTGGGTACAAAGTCAATTACCCCATAGGCAAAGGCCGTGATGGCTTTATCGGTATAGGCCGAAACAATAATGGTATGAAAAGAACCCGCAACCACGGCACCTAAAATATCAAAGCCATCTTCGCCATTCAGATTCAGGTCGAGCAATAAGATATCTATCGGATTCTTCTCGATATAAGCCAATCCCTTTTGCAGCGAATCGCAAACAACCAAGGTTTCGAGCCGTTGGGCAAAGAAACTCGTAGCCATGCGCTGTGTTCTTTTGGCAATTCTTTCTTCGTCTTCTATGATCAATATCCTCATGGCGTATCTTTAATTTTTATGGTACTGCTCCAGCCAGTGGCTGTAGCCATCGAAACAAACTCCCAGCGCTGACCATAGCTTTCTGTTAACCTGGCCTTGATGTAATGGAAGCCATTTCCACCAACGCGGGTTCGAGATTTTTCGCGGTTGAGCGCAAAGGTTTCGAAAACATAAACCTTGTAGCCATTGTCGACAGCAAAGCTGAGTTTAAAGCCAATTTGGCCATCAATGGGTATGCTGTGCGTGATGCCATTCTCTAACAGGGTATGAAAAAGCGCTGGTGGCACCATTTCGGTTTCTACAATGCCTTGTTCTTGCCATTGATAGAAGATTTCTTTGCGAAACTGCATCACCGCCAAATGCGCCCGGCAAAGCTCGATTTCCTTGCTGATTGGAATAAGCACTTCTTCGGCAATGCTGTTCATGATATCAAATTCGGTTGAAAGCGAGTGCAGAAACTTAACACCCTGTTGTGGCGATTCTTCCACCCAATCGATCAGAGAGAGCAGGGTATTTTTGAGGAAATGCGGCTGGATGTTCTTCTTTACCAAGTCGAGCTGCAAACGCGCCGAAAGCAGGAGCGAGGCTTCATGTTCTTCTTCTATCGTACGGGCACGTATGGCATGCAGGTAGAGCATGCACAGCACCACGATGATAAAACTGATGAACAGGCTAAAATCATAATAAAAGAAGTAGTTGATCACCACCCTGCTCATTAAGCCAACCAATACCACCCAGGCGCCCTTTTCCTTCCTGATTACGGAATCGACAACCACCAGCACGGTAACCACCCACATAGTATAACTGTAGTAAATGGCGGTGGTATCATAATGCCTAAATTCGATGATATAGATCGCAACAAGTACGCCTAACAACAAGCCCAGCAACAGCCGCTTTTTTTGGAAACCAAATTGCAGACAAAAATACAACGGCACCAAAAAAGCCAACAGAAACGTTATCCAGCCAATGGCCTCTAGCCGTACGTAAAAATAATTATAGGGAATGGCAACATAGAATTTAACATATTCCAAAATCAGCAACGCGAAGAAAAAGAAACAGATAATGGCAAAAATAAGGACGGGATATTGTTTGCGCCGACTGTTGATGTACAGGAACAAATAATAAATGGAGGCAATAAGAAAGGCCCCTGCAATGAGGTTCATGTACGAGGTGGTGATAAGCGATAACCGCAGCAGATCGGGGTAGTCCTGCAGCTTAACGTTAACGCTCCGCCGTTCGCTGCTGTTAAAGCTTTGGGTAGTGCGCAACGCAATGAGGTGCCTGCCTTTGCTGGCCAGCGAGTCGGGCACCAGGTAATAGCTTGATTCGGTGCCCGGCACCTCGGGCTTTCCCGCTTGGGCCAATTGTCCGTTATGCCCCAGGTAAATACCGTCCCAATATACTTCGAAAGCGCCAAAGCTATACACCTGTAGACCCAGCGGAATTTGGGGATCGGGCCGTTCTTTCAAATCCATTTTAAAGCGCACCCAAAACACCTTGTCGCCAGTAAAGCCCCTCGCGGTTTGCCAATCGGTATCGGGGTAGTTCTTATTGGCCCAAAACCGGTCATCGCCCAACTGAAAACGCGGCTCGGATGCCTCGTAAACAATCGTACTGGGTTTACAGGAAGCCAACAGCAGTAAAACGAAAATGAAGCAAAGCCTATTCATGTGGTAAAGTTAGCATAAAGATAAAGGCATCAGGTGCATTTGAAAAGGATATGGAGCCGTTGGCATGTTTTTCTTAGGTTAGGCCCGCAACAGGAGCTAATCTTGCTTCATGAAACGATTAGCACTACTCTGCATTGGCCTGTTTTTTAGCACCTTATCCATGGCGCAAATCAGCACCCCTCAAAAGAGGGCGCATGGCCTTATTAAAGAGAAATCAACCCAGGCTGCAATGCCTTATGTGAGCATTACCGTAAAAAACGGGAACGGCAAAATAGTAACCGGAACCATTAGCGACGACAAAGGCGCGTTTGTATTGGATTCTATCCCAACGGGTAATTTAACCATCGAGTTTAGTTTTATGGGCTACCAGCCTATCGCCCAATCGGTGGTTGTAACCGCAACCGGCAATAGCATCAATATGGGGACCATTTACCTTGAACCCGACCCCAAATTACTGAAAGAAGTGGCCATAACGGGCGAGAAACCGAGCATCAGTTTTCAAATAGACAAAAAAGTGTTCACTGCAGGCAAAGACGTCCTGTCGCAAACCGGTTCTGCGGCCGATTTGCTGAATGGCGTGTCTTCGGTAAGCGTAAGTCCAGCGGGGGTTGTCAGCCTTCGGGGCAACAGCAATGTGCTGGTACTCATCAACGGCCGCAGATCGGGGCTTACGGCCGCCAATGCATTAGACCAGTTGCCCGCCGACCAGATTAGCCAGGTGGAAATTATCACCAATCCCTCTTCCAGGTACGATGCTACCGGATCGGCAGGCATTATCAATATCATTTTAAAGAAAAACAAAACAGCCGGCTTTAATGGGCAATTGAGGCTGGTAGGAGGCATACCCAACGAAACCCGCATTACGCCAAGCATCAACTACAAATCCGAGAAGCTGAATATCTTCGCTACCGTAGGCCTCCGTTTATCTGATTATGTGGGTCTTTACACTACCGATCAATCGATCCGCAACAATGGGTTAACTTCTACCCTGAACCAGCGTCAAGACGAAAACCGCCACGACAATGCCAAGCTGCTTTATGTGGGTGCCGACTACCAAATTAACGACCACAATACGCTTACCGCAGCCTTTTTAAAGAATGCCACCAAAGACCATGATCAAACCGCACTGAATTACAATTATGCCTCCACAGGGCCAGATAGCAGTTTGCTGCGCAACGGCGAATCGTTCGAAACACGGAGTTATAACCAGTTGGAGTTCAATTACACCAGAAGCTTCAAAAACCCGATCAAGAAATATACGGTAGACCTACAGTATGATTTTTGGGACAGCGACAAGGAGTGGAACCTGAATACGCAAAAAACATTCCCGGCACAGACCAATTGGCCTGGCATACGCACCGGCTCTGTGGGTGCCAGCAAAGACCTAATGGTGCAAACCGATTTGGTCCAGCCACTAGACAGCAATTCGCGCCTAGAGGTAGGACTAAAAATGGAAAATCGCAGCGTGAGTTCCGGTTTTAAGGCCGAACAGCAAAATGGCAATACTTGGGCTATTTTCGAAAACATAGACAACAAACTGGCCTATAGCGAACTGATCGGCGGCGCTTACGCACAGGTGAGAAGCAGGCTTGGTAATTTCTCTTATCAATTGGGCCTGCGCACCGAACTCACCCGCATTGAAATAGAAGACAGGATAGGTACCTATAACGACCGAAAAAACTACACCCGCCTGTTTCCTACCCTTAACCTCAGCTACCGATTTGCTTCCAACGCTACCCTACAAGCCAGCTACAGCAAACGCATCAACCGGCCTTCTTTAGGCAGCTTATATCCTTTCAACGAACTTACCGATTACAATTCGCGCTACGTAGGCAATCCGGAACTTGACCCTTCGTATGCCCACGTGTTTGAATTGGGTTACCTCAAAAACTGGAATGTCCTTACCTTCAATCCGGCTGTTTATTACCAGCAAAACAACGGTATTATAGTCGATTACACCTTCCGAAACGAGAACAATATCTT
>JBCNPG010000313.1:0-4614 GCA_039593445.1 Pedobacter sp. | reverse complement strand
GCGCACCAAAAAAGAAAAGGCTGTAGCTGAAAATATCGTACATCACTTGCTGGCGTTCAAAGCCATTGCAGAGTTGGTAGATGGCTATGTCATCGGTAATGAGGTTGAAGGCATGTCCAACTACCTGCGCCGGAACGACACCAAAAATGTTGGATATCACGACGAAGATCACTCCCGGAATAATCCACCATTTATATTTGTAAAAGTATTTGTTTAGGAATAGGAGGTGCCTCATGTACAGGCAAAGTTAGCCAAAAGACTTTTCTTTTTTTCGCACTTTACATAAAAACAACGTAAAATAATGGTTTTTTTGTTTTAATTTTGTCCGTATCATTTCAAGAAATTTGTATGTCTGGTAACAGTCCTATCGTTCCTTCAGTTTTAGACCAATTAAGTGCATCAGGCCACAAAAAAGTGGTTTTCTGCAATGATCCAGATACCGGATTAAAAGCCATTATCGCTGTACACGATACCACATTGGGGCCTGCTTTGGGCGGTACGCGCATGTGGACCTACAACTCGGAGGCCGAAGCATTGGAAGATGTATTGCGCCTGTCTAAAGGCATGACCTACAAATCGGCCATCACCGGATTGAACCTGGGCGGCGGCAAAGCCGTAATTATCGGCGATCCGAGAAAACAAAAAACAGAAGCTTTAATGCGCAGCTATGGCCGTTTCATCAAAAACATGAACGGCGAGTTCATTACGGCCGAAGATATGGGTACAACCACCAAGGATATGGAATATATCCGCATGGAAACCAATTATGTGACCGGCGTTCCCGAATCGCTGGGTGGTGCGGGCAATCCTGCTCCATATACCGCTAAAGGAGTGTTTTTAGGCATCAAGGCTTGTGTTAAAGAAGTTTTTGGCACCGATATGCTAGCCGGAAAGTCGGTAGTGGTACAAGGCATAGGCAATGTGGGCGAGCATTTGGTAGAGCTGTTGCGACAAGAAAACGTAGAGGTTTACATCAGCGACATCAACCAGGACCGCTTGCAGGAAGTAGCCCGCAAATACAAGGCGAAGCCTATCGATGCCGACAAGATATTTACCATTGGAGCCGATATCTACGCCCCTTGTGCTTTGGGCGCAACGGTAAACGATAAAACCATTAAAACCATGAAGTTTGCCATCATTGCCGGTTCGGCCAATAACCAGCTGGCCGATGAGCAGGTACATGGACAATTGTTGCTGGAAAAAGGCATTTTGTATGCGCCAGATTACCTGATCAATGCCGGTGGCCTGATCAATTGCTATGCCGAACTAACCGGTTTTGGCAAGAAAAGAACCATGCAACTGACCGAAAACATTTACGACGCTACCCGCGAAGTCATTAAATTATCGAAAACAGAACAAATTCCAACCAATTTGGCCGCCAGCCGCATTGCCGAAAAAAGAATAAGCGACATCAAAAAAATCAAATCCTCATATTAATTAAATAAACGGTAAAAATACCAATCGTTCTTACATTCATGTTAAACAGAAGGCACCTCCGAATCAAAGTCCTGCAAAATATTTTTGCTTGGCACATGACAGACAAAAAAGACATTGTAAGCAATCAGAAAAAACTGATGCAGAGCATTGACAATGTTTATGAAATGTATATCCGTATGTTGGCCCTTTTGGTTGACGTTACCGAGTATACCGCCCACGACGCATTGGAGAGAGCCAACAAGCACCTGCCAACTGCCGAAGATTTGAGCCCGAACCAAAAACTGCTGCACAACAGGTTTGCGGTTATCTTGAAAGAAAACCCAGAATATGTATCGGCGGTAAACAAATACCAGGTGAACTGGTTTGCCGATCCAGAATTGGTTAAGGCGATTTTCAATAAGCTGAAAACTACCAAAGAGTACGAAGCTTACTTGGCCGAAGAGACAGAGGAAACCTTGGAGAGCTCGAAAGAAATCATCAAATTTATTTTCCGCAAGCTCCTGCTTAAAAACCAGAACATCATCCAGGCATTTGAAGACAGGTTTATCAACTGGCCGGTAGACCGGGAAGTGATGCAGGGGATGATCGCCAAAACACTGAAGAACTTTACTTTCGAAGATTCGTTCAAAAACAAGTTGACGCCAATCAGTGCCGACTGGGACGAAGACAGCAAGTTTGTGAAAGACCTTTTTGCCTATACCCTTAAAAACGACGATAAATACCAGGAACTGATTGCCGAGCGTACCAAAAACTGGGAATCGGAGCGTATAGCCCTCATGGATACCATCCTGATGAAAATGGCTATCTGCGAATTGATGAATTTTCCGTCAATTCCGGTAAAAGTAACCATCAACGAATACCTGGAGCTTTCAAAAGATTACAGTACGCCGAAAAGTAATTCGTTTATTAACGGTATCTTAGACAAGATTTTGAACGACCTGAAAAGAACAAATAGCATCAAGAAAATTGGCCGTGGCCTTATAGAAGACTAATTATCCATGAAAAGATTATTGATCGCTGCCTGTGTAGTAATCGCTTTTACTGCCTGCAACAGAAGCAAGTCAGATACGATTGAACAAAAAGCAGAAGCAAGTAGCCTATCGGCCAACGGTAAGCCAACTGTTCCCGCTGCAGATGCCCCCAAAGTGAAGTTTGAAAAAGAGATTTTCGATTTTGGACAGATCACGCAGGGCGAAAAAGTTCACTATGAGTTCAAGTTTAAAAACGAAGGCAAAACTCCGCTGATCATTACCAGTGCAAGTGCCACCTGTGGCTGTACGGTTCCAGAATATCCTGAAAATCCAGTAAAACCTGGCGAAGAAGGCGTGATTAAAGTAGTATTCAACAGCGAAGGCAAAATGGGCATGCAGGATAAGGTTGTTACCCTGATTTCGAATGCAAACCCAGAAATACCGAAACTGCATCTGGTTGGCGAAGTGAAAGCAAGACCTTAGTTAGGCAATTTGCAGTATTTGGTGCGCAGTTGCACCAGTTTAATAATGAACAATTTAACAATCCAACAATAACATAAATCATAATGACATCAACAGTATTATTACAAGCAGCCGGTAACCAGCTTACAGGTATGGTTATTCCAATGGTTTTGATCATGATCGTTTTTTATTTCTTCATGATCAGGCCACAGGTAAAAAAAGCCAAAGACCACAAAAAATTGGTAGAAGAACTTAAAATCGGCGATAAAATCGTAACTACGGCAGGTATTCACGGCAAAATCGTAGGTACTAACGATACTACTTTTTTAATCGAAGTTGAAGGCGGTACCAAAATCCGTTTCGACAAAACAGCTATTTCTTTAGATGCAACCAAAGCGGCTGCACCAAAGGCCTAATTGTTTGGAATGATAAAAAGCCGCTCTTCCGACAAAGGAGAGCGGCTTTTTTTGTATTTTTACCTCCATGCCGTTAATCAAGCTCAATAAACTGGAAAGAAAGCGTTTGGGGACGCTCATTGCCTGTTTAATCTGTGCCGTAGGCGCCTGGCTATTTATGGCATTGAATGGTAAATATAAGTACATTGCTAAAACAGAGCTTTTGTATAAAGACGAACCCCAAAACAGGGCTTTTAAGCCCCTGCAGCCAGATATGGTGAACCTGCAGGTTGAAGGAACGGGTTGGCAGCTGCTGTTTTCGCGCCTGCGCGTCAAGCCCCAATCCATTACGGTAAGTTTGGAAAAGCTCAACAATCGCAGCTATATCCTGTTTTCAGACCAGTTGGAACAGATCAATAAGCAATTGGAAACTTCGCAAAGGGTGATTTCTGTAAAACCCGATACGCTTTATTTCGATTTTTCTAAACGCACCATCAAGCGTATTCCCATTAAATTGGTGTCGGACCTGAGTTTTGTAAAACAATACGGTGTGGCAAGCCAGATACAGCTTACGCCTTCTTACGTTAATATTTCAGGTCCGCAGGAAGAACTGGCCAAAATTAGCCAATGGTATACCGATACGCTGAAACTATCCGATCTGCAACAAACGGTTAACACCCGGCTGGCCATTAAACAAACCAATTCAAATAACGTAAGCGTTTATCCGAGCAGTGTTGGTGTAAAAATACCAGTCGACGAGTTTACCGAAAAAACGGTTGATGTGCCCTTGAAAATCATCAACAACAGCGATTATTATGATGTAAAGCTGTATCCCAAAAAAGTACAGGTGACATTTATGGTGGCGCTTTCGAGCTATCAGGAAGTGGATGAGGATTTTATAGAGGCTACCTTAGACCTCAATGAATGGAAAATCCTGCACCATGATAAATTAACCGTAAAGCTCACCCGTTTTCCCGAATATTGTACCCTGGTTAAGGTAGTGCCTCGAAAAATCAATTTTATCATCGAAAAATAATGCTGAAAATAGGAATAACAGGTGGGATTGGCAGTGGCAAAACTACGGTTTGCAAAGTATTCGAAACCTTGGGTATTCCGGTTTTTTATGCCGATACCGTGGCCAAGGAACTGATGGTTGGAGACCCGATTTTGATGGCTGGGGTAAAAGCGACCTTTGGACAGGAAAGCTACACGACAACGGGGGTACTCAACAACAAGCATATTGCGCAAATCGTGTTCAACAACCAGGCAGAGCTCGATAAGCTCAATGCTTTGGTGCATCCAGCGGTATTCAGGGCTTTCGATAGCTGGGCAAAAAAATACCTCCAAGT
>JBCNPG010000312.1:0-4658 GCA_039593445.1 Pedobacter sp. | reverse complement strand
TTTCTTTTTTTTCCAGCAGCTGCAAATCAGGGGTTTCATTGGTTAGTGCTGTTGCATTGATGCCAAAAATAGCTTGGAGGGCATGAGGATGAAAGCTCACGCCAAAATGAGAAAAACGGCTTTCCCAAAAAGCCTCCGTTGGGAGGGTATCTACGCCACTCAGATAACAAATGGGCTTCATTGATCCTGTCGCTTCCTTAATAGGCGATGAGGAATTCATATCCTGAAAAATCAGCCTAGGGTAGCGGTCGGCAAAAGAGCGGATATGCAAAGCCTGTAACGATGGTGTATATACATCATAACTCCAGAAATAACGGATCCAGTTGCGCAGCGCTGGATGTACGGGATATTGTTTATAGGTCATTGCCACACCTCCATTTCATGATGTTATAACCAAACCAGCTGTCTGCATTGAAACTGGTCTTTATTTCGCTCCGGTCTATTTTTTGCCATTCGGAGAAGCTCTTTGACTTGCATTATTTTCAAAAACATGGCCTTGGTATTATTGCAAGGCACCAATTTCATCCTGAAGCTTTTTGGGCAAAGATTTCAGGACAAGCGTATAAGAATGGTCGATTTGCTCTTGCAACTGTTTAAACGAAAGACCGCCATCCAAGCGTACAGAGTTCCAATGTTTTTTGTTCATGTGAAAGCCCGGAGTGATTTCCCAATGCCGCTCGCGAAGCTCGATGGCCAGTTCCGGATCGCATTTCACGTTGAACCATTTGCCATGGTCTAAGCCAATCAGCAAAAACAGTTTTTCGCCAACTTTGAATACCAATGTTTCTTCTCCGAAAGGAAAGCCTTCGGTTACGCCCGGCTTGTTCAGGCAGTAGTCTCTTAGTTCTTCGATGTTCATGTGCTTTAGGATTGGATAGCCAAAGAACGCTATTTTTAAGAATTTCTCTGGGCTTTATTTGTTAAAAACCGGTTGCAGCGAAGCTAAGGGGCACTGCAATAGGGTTAATTAGCCGGAGATCGCGATAGGTACTCCTGTTTAGGCCTAAACGGCAGGGCCGAAACAAAGCCCCCGGCAAACGCCAGGGGCTAAGCAACTAAACTGGATATATTAAGGAACCTTTATGGTTTTGCGTTGTGTGGTGTGCGCGCTAAAATAGCCCAAAGCACCTCCTTGTATATTGGTTAGCGGATTGGAAGGCGCGGCGTTGTTGCCATTGCCCGATGCACCGTTGTCAAGGCTATAAAAATATTTGTACACAGCCGCATCGATGCACTGCATCTCAATGGTAAGGTTGTCGCCTTTTTTCAGGTCGATGCTCAAATCGTCGTTGGGGTTATTATAATTCAGGATGGTATTTACGGTTTGCCCTGGCGTATACTCATCATTAAAGGTAAACAAGGTCTTTTCTTTCTTGTTGTTGAGGTACTGCACAAAGCGATAATAATTCAGTTCTCCTGCCGGATCTTTGTATTTGACCACCGCAAAAGTGCGTGGCACTTTGTCTTTGTTAAGGTCGTATTTGCTTTGGCTCACGTAAATACTATCGAGCGGTACCGCCTTGGGCATCGTACAATGGGCCACATAGTTTTTGCCGGCAAGGTTTACCAGCAGGCGATACGAACTGCCTGGTGTGCCCACCAGCGTAGCGGCCTGATAAACGCCCTTGCTGGTTTCGGTAAGCGCATAGGCCGTGCCATTGTTTTCAATGCTGACCTGGGCGCCACCAACACCGTTAAAATTGTTGTTGTCGCTAAAGTTTTTCGTGGCGCTGATCAGTACCTTGGCGCCACCTGCTTCATTGCTTATCGTACCTTCGATAACGTAATCTGGTATCGCATTTTCGAGCTTGAGATCGATAGCTTTTTCGCATGAAGAAAATAAGCATCCAATGATTGATAAATAGCCGATATAACGTGAAATTGAACTCATGCCATTAAAATTTAAAGTTATAGGAAATAGAAGGAACAAAGGTGAATAAGGTCGTTCTTACAGCCTCGGTTTGGCTAGGCTCGTCTTTCTTGTCCCTGAAAAATATGGTATAGGCGTTTTCGCGCCCATAGGCATTGTATAGGCCCAGCACCAATTCTGAAGAGAATTTTTTGCCCTGTTTCAGTTGTTTGGTTGCGCCCAGGTCTAAGCGGTGGTAGCTTGGCATCCGCGAAGCATTGCGACTGGTGTAATAGTAATAGTTGACGCCGTCAATTTGGTATTTGCCACTTGGAAAGGTTACCGCATCGCCAGTGTAGTAGATGAAGTTGGCCGATAGGGTCCACTTATTCGTGAGCTTGTACATGGCCACCACGGCAATATCGTGTGTACGGTCTTGGCGGGCATTGTACCAAAGGTTGTTGTTAATACCGTCAATTTTCCGTTCAGCTTTAGAAAGCGTATAGCTGATCCAGCCGGTTAATCGGCCTGCCTTTTTCTTAAACAGCAGCTCAAGTCCGTAAGCCCTGCCTTTGCCATAAAGCAACTGCGTTTCTATGGGCTGATTGGTAAAAATATTGGCCCCGTTACGGTAATCGACTTGGTTGTACAGCTGTTTGTAATAGGTTTCGGCGCTAAACTCGTATTGGTGCTCGCTAAAATCGCGGTAATAGCCCATAGAATACTGGTTGGCCTGTTCGGGCCTGATGATGTTGGTGCTGGCCACCCATTTATCGGTAGGGGAACTTGCATTAGAATTGCTGATGAGGTGCAGGTTTTGAGCGTTGCGCGCATACGATGCCTTTACCGAACTGTTCTCGTTCAGCTGATAGGCCATAGCCAAGCGAGGTTCGAGGTTGTAATAGGTTTTGACCAGTTCGCCCGAAGCATAGCTGTTGCTGCCTATGATATTGCCATTGCCATCCAAATCGTAATAATCGCCTTTGCCCAAAATGCTAAATGCCGATACCCTGAGGCCATACGTAAGCGAGAAGCGATCGGTTGCCTTCCAGGTATTGCTGGCATAAACGGCATTTTCCCACGAGTAGCGGTTCTGCAGGTTCTGCGAAAGGATGCCCGAATTTCCAGTTGCCGAAATCTCGCCCGGCTTAATGGTATGGTAAATGCTGTTGAAGCCGAAGCTTACCGAATTTTTGCTGTTGGCATACCATTGCAGGTCTTCTTTTAGGTTCCAGTCGCGCAGCTGCGAAAAGATGTTGTATTCGTTAACATCTTCCTTAATGTTGATGTTGTATTTGTAGTTGCTAAAGCTGGCCGAAGTATTGGAAAACAGCTTGTTGCTAAAAATATGGTTCCAGCGTAAAGTGGCTACGCTATTACCCCAGTTGATGTCGGCTATTTCCCGAGCTACCAGCACGTCTTTGCCCAAATAGCCAGAAACATACAATCGGTCTTTTTCGCCTAGGATGTAATTGGCTTTGAGGTTAAAATCGTAAAAATAAAGCTGGTTTCGGTTGATGGTGCTGTCGCTCGAAAGCTTTAGGAAAACATCGGCATAGGTGCGTCGGGCTGAAAACAGGAAGGAAGACTTCTCTTTCTGGATAGGCCCTTCCACATTGATCCTGGCGGCAATGAGCCCGATGCCGCCACTCACGCCGAATTTCTGGTTGTTACCTTCGTTCATCTTGATATCGAGCAGAGAAGAAAGCCGGCCACCGTATTGGGCAGGCATATCGCCTTTGTAAATGCTCATGTTTTTGATGGCATCAGAATTGAAGGTTGAAAAGAAGCCCAATAGGTGCGAAGCATTGTATACCGGAACCTCATCCAGCAAAATCAGGTTTTGGTCGGCCCCGCCGCCACGTACATAGAAATTGCCATTGCCTTCGCCAGCCGATTTGATGCCCGGCAACAACTGGATGGTTTTCATGATATCCTTTTCGCCAAAAAGTACCGGTACGTTTTTAATCTCTTGGATGCTGAGCTTTTCTACACCCATTTGCGGATTGCCCAAATCGCGGCTTCCTCTGGCCTTGGCCACAATATTTACAGTAGCCAGTTCCTGCGAGTTCTCTTCGAGGGCAAGGTCCATTTTTTTGTTGCCATCCAAAACGAGGCTAACGATTTCGTTCTTCATGCCTACCGCCGATATGGCCAACTGGTAGCTGCCTTTGGCAAGGGTGAGCGAAAAAAAGCCATACTCATTGGTAGAGGTACCCTGAGAGGCACCAACGGCCCTGATGGTGGCCCCGATAAGGGTTTCGCCGGATGACTTGGAAGTAAGTGTGCCACTTACGGTAAACTTTCCGTTGCTGGCCGGATTAGCCGCCGGAACGGCGTTGGACTTTTTTAGCTTTTCGGCATCAAAACGGATCAGTATTTCCTGATCCAGCAAACTGAAAGCATAAGGCTGGTTGCTCAATGCTATGGTCAGCACTTTTTCGAGCCTTTCGTTTTTGGCCTCGATGCTGATTTTGGCCGAACTGTTGGCTACGGTTTCGTTGTAGGTAAACCTTACGCCACAGGCAACCGTAATTTTATCCAAGGCCTGTTTTAAAGGCTCGTTTTTGAGGCTCAGGGTAATCGGTTTATCCAAAGGGCTACCCTGTTGAGCCATTAAGGGAGCGTGCGTAATACAAAAAAGCAGGAAGGCCAAGAGGGTAACTTTAACAAATAAGGGGAGTTTCATTACAATATAAAAAATGGACATGAACCCGTAAGGTTCGATTTTTTTCATGATCTTAAAATTTAACGGTGATTAACTTGTTTCCGGTTTTGGAAACTTAAACAGGTTCTTTCGTGGTTTGGT
>JBCNPG010000311.1:0-4679 GCA_039593445.1 Pedobacter sp. | reverse complement strand
GTTGGAGCTTGGGCAATGGTCAGGTCTTTACCAGATACCCCTTGCGTGGAGTAACCCAGCGCCCGTTTTTCGCGCTTTACGCCAAGGGCTGTTACAACCACTTCATCAAGATTGCTTGTTGCCGATTCTAGCGTTACCGTTAGGCTGTTAGCTGCACCTACAGCTACTTCCTTCGGCTTATAGCCAATATACTTGAACACCAGGACACTGCCTTCTGCTACAGAGATCGAGAAGTTTCCGTTGGCATCGGTACTGGTAGTTTTTTGCGTATTCTTGACCTGAATACTTACGGCTGGCAGGGTTTCGCCGCTTGGGTCTTTTACCGTTCCCGTAACGGTTTTTTGCGCATAAGCAACTGTGGCCATGCAGCCCAGCAGGAGTATGCCTAAACACATCAGATAGATTTTTTTCATAGTTTTACGGTTTAGTTTTTATTTAGTTAGCGTGTGTTCTTTAGGTTTGCATAATCATAGTCGCTAGGGAATGGTTTGTTGTAAAAAAATTGGGGTTTCTAATTAAAAAAGCTATGCTCTATGACCAAGCTTGCCGAAGCCATTAATTCGGCATCGTCTATAAGCTTGGACAAAACGATCGTTGTTTTTTCAGCGATACGCGGAATACAAAACTCGTTGATGGCCTGTTCTATGGCTGGCAACAGCATTTTACCGGCTTTGGCTCCTCTGCCACTCAATACAATGCTTTCGGGGTTCATAATGTGTATTAGAGTAGCCAGGCCCTTGCCTATCTGGAAAGCGGCATCGGATAGGATGGCAACTGCCAAGGGATCGCGCTTTACCACCGCATCCAGAAAATGGTCGGCTTTGTGTTTTTGTTCATCTTTAAACAGTTCGCTCATGATCGAAACAGAGCCTTCGGCCAACGCTTTTTCTGCATTGGCTACCATTACCAAAAGCGAAGTATCTACTTCCAGGCAGCCAACTTTGCCACAGGAGCATAAGTTGGAGGTTTTAGATAATGGGATATGGCTGAACTCGCCAGCATAGCCGCTGCTGCCACGGTAAAGGCTGCCGTTTACCACCATGCCCAAACCCGTACCCCACCCGATATTAACGACAAGCACGTCTTTCTGATCACGGGCCACTCCAAAATTGAGTTCGGCCAACGCGATTAAACTCGAATCGTTGTCGATATGTACCGGCAGGTCTAAGGCAAGTGCCATATATTGGCGCAGGTTAGTGCCATCGGCAGGTTTAAGGCAAGAGTAATTGATTCCTTCTGTAATGTTGACGAAACCGGGCATACCAATACCTACGCCTAGGATCTGGTTTTTAGTTATGCCTGTAGCCCTGATCTGCTGATTGATGAACTGGCTGAGCTTGGCAACCGCATCTTGGTCTTGGATATCGAGATCGAGATTCTTCACAGGCATTACCACTTCCTGAGCCAGGTTATAGACCACCATTCTGGTAGTGAGCTGATCCATGGCCACGGCGACCACGTATTTTTCCTTTTTTGGATTGAGCAAAAACGTTTGTGCCCTGCGCCCACCCGTTGATGGCGCCAGCCCCTGCTCTATGATATATTGTTCTTTAATCAACATGTTTACGGTAGCCGTAATCAGCGGTAGGCTTTTCTTGGTGCGTTTGCTGATTTCGGTCAGGGAAAGTGTTTTTCTATAATAAAGTTGCTTAATAATATCAGCCCTAAGCTGTTGTCCTTTTGCGCTTACTGTCATATTCTATGGGGATGTAACATTAAACTTACTAAATAAATAATTAACAAAGCAAATCTTTTTAAAAAAATTATAAAGATTTAAAGAGTTAGCGATAAAAAAAGAAGCCATCTTGTTGTTCAAGATGGCTTCTTTGGATCTAAATTAAAGTTTTGGCTAGTGTATGCCTTTAAACAATCTATTCCAGCGTATTTTGCCAAACCAAGAGCCTTCGCTATCAAAGCTCATCCAAATGAAAAGCGCCTTACCCACTACATGGTCTTCGGGCAGAAAGCCCCAAAATCGCGAATCGATAGAATTGTGGCGGTTGTCGCCCATCATCCAGTAGTAGTTCATTTTAAAAGTATATTCGGTGGCCGGTTTGTCGTTCAGCATCCATACATTGCCTACCTTTTCAAGCTTGTTACCTTCGTAGGTTCTGATGGCACGGTAATAAACCGGCATGGTATTGCTGTCTAATTTTACCGTCCATCCTTTTTTAGGCACGATAACCGGTCCGAAATTATCAATATTCCATTTCCGGTTCGGATCGTAGGTAAATAAATTGCCATCGTCAACTCCCGGTGCAGCCACATCAAGTGCCACCGATTTCACAAAATCCAGTTGCTTTACCTTTGCAATCATTTCGGCTGTTGCAAAAGCGCCATAACTATTCGGGCCTATCATCGAGCCTTCGAGGCCCAAATCGGTCAATACCTTTACGTTTACCTCTGCCGTGCTGAACTCTATTTTGTAGGGCATTTTTCCTGCATTGGCCAAAGGCTCGGCCTTACCGTTTACCATAGCCAAACCATTGCTCATGCTAATGGTATCGCCAGCAATGCCAATACAGCGCTTGATGATATTTTCGCGCTTATCGACCGGCCGGGTGATAATAGTATATTGAGTGTTGACGGCTTTCCAGCCCAATTGCGTAACCAGGGTATAGTAACTGACGTCTTGATTTTCGAGAGCTACCGTATCTCCAACCGGAAGGTTGAATACTACGATATCGTTGCGCTTGATATTTTGGAAACCTGGCAGCCTCCTGTATTTCCATTGCACGCCGTCCCAGTAGGCCTTGGTGCCGGTTAGGGGCATGGTATGGTGCGCAAAAGGAAAGGCAATCGGGGTCATCGGAATGCGGGCACCATAGTTGACCTTGCTCACGAAAAGGAAATCGCCTACCAGCAACGAACGCTCCATCGAGCCTGAAGGGATGGTGTAGGCCTCGATAAAGAATACCCTGATGATAGTGGCCGCCACTACCGCAAAGATGATGGCATCGGTCCACTCGCGGGCCTTGCTTTTTATCACTTTGTGTTTTTCCTTGAACTCGGGCGAGGCCGACTCTCCGAGGTAGCTTATATGCTTGTCAAATCCCCATTTGGGAAAAACTACAAAAGGTAGCACTACAGCCGCCGCATGTTCCCAGAACTTAAACCTGCCAAAACATTTTACAAAATCTATCGTTACGCCAATAATAACAAAAAAATTAACGACCGGCACGAAATAAAGCACTATCCACCACAATGGCCGCCCAGAGACTTTTAGCATGATGTAAAAGCTATAAACCGGAATTATGGCTTCCCAACCTGGTCTTCCAGCTTTTTGGAACAATTTCCAAAGTCCGGCCAGGTATAAAATAAAGAATGGAGATAAAATTAGTATTGTTGACAAATAGGCTTGTAATTCCATTTCTGTATGTTGTTATAAAACTTTTAATTTCTGTATGAATTGACCTTATTCAAAAACAGGGTTAAATTAAACTTTTTTAAAGATTTTAGAGCTACACATTTTTATTTTGTTACATCGGTGCCCTATTACAAAAAAAGCACCGCTTGGGCGCGATGCTTTGTAATTTTTAATAGTTAATTAGTTGATGCCTTTAAAAATCCGGCTCCAGCGTATTTTGCTGAACCATGAACCCGAACTGTCAAAGCTCATCCAAATGAACAGGGCCTTGCCTACTACGTGGTCTTCGGGCACAAAACCCCAATAACGCGAATCGGCCGAGTTGTGGCGGTTATCGCCCATCATCCAGTAATAGTTCATCTTAAAAGTATAGGATGTTGTTTTTTTGCCGTTGATTAGCCAGTCGTTGCCCGATTTTTCTACTGTATTGCCTTCGTAGGTGCGAATGGCCCTATAGTACAGCGGCATGGTATTGCTGTCTAACTGAACGGTCCAGCCTTTGGCCGGAACCTTTATTGGCCCGAAATTATCCCTGTTCCAGTTTCTGTTCGGATCGTGCGGAAATATGCCCCCCGGTTCGGTATCTGTCGGCAAAGCCGGATCCATCACAGCCGATTCTACAAAGTCGAGTTTCTTCAGTTCTTCGATCATCAGCGACGAAGCATTGACTATAAAAATATCCTGTGCTTCGGTTCGCCCAATTTCACTGGTTACAAAACCCATTCCTTCCAACACCTGCCAATTGACATCAGGCGATTTGAATTTAACACGATAAGGCATCATCCCGGTATTTTTTAGGGGTTCGTCTTTGCCATTTACATTGGCTATTCCGTTTTTCATGCTCACTACATCGCCGGCAATGGCAATGCAGCGCTTAATATAGTTTTCGCGCTTATCAACAGGCCTGCTGGTAACCGTATATTGGCTGTTGACTTCCTTCCAACCTGAATTGCGTACCAAGTCGTAATAGCTGGCGTTTTGGTTTTCGAGTGCCACGGTATCGCCTTCGGGGAAGTTAAACACGACGACATCGTTGCGTTTGATATCCTGAAAACCTGGCAACCTCCTGTATTTCCATTGCACGCCGTCCCAATAGGCTTTGGTGCCGGTTATGGGCATGGTATGGTGCGCAAAAGGAAAGGCAATCGGGGTCATCGGAATGCGGGCACCGTAGTTGACCTTGCTCACGAAAAGGAAATCACCTACGAGCAGCGAACGCTCCATTGAGCCCGAGGGAATGGTATAGGCCTCGATAAAGAACACCCTGATGATGGTGGCGGCCACTACCGCAAAGATGATGGCGTCGGTCCAC
>JBCNPG010000310.1:0-4681 GCA_039593445.1 Pedobacter sp. | reverse complement strand
CCGAAGTGCCAATTCCTTCTATGCCTTGATTACCTAAGCCCATAACGCCACAATTGTTTAGAGGCAATTGCAACGGGCCGGCACATTGTTGTTTGGCCACACGGCCACCCACGCACCTGTCTACTTTGTTGGTTAGCCAATCTTTCGAAGCCACGGCTTCCAGTTGCAGCACTTGCTCTAAATAAGTGGTAATTTGCGAATCGTTATAGGTAAGGTCGTTATATTTCCTTTCAACTTTTTGGTCTTCCATCACCATTTTGGGCGAACTGCCAAACATGTCTTTCAGTTCGAGGTCCATCGGCTTGATGCCGGTACTGGCCGATTGGAAAGTGAAACGGTGGTCGCCGGTTACCTTGCCTACGGTGTACATCGGCGAACGTTCGCGGTCGGCAATTTTTTGCAGGATTGGGGTATGTTCTTCGCTAATGACCAAGCCCATTCTTTCTTGAGATTCGTTGCCGATGATCTCTTTGGCCGAAAGAGTAGGGTCGCCCACTGGCAATTTGTCCAAATCTATTTTGCCACCAGTTTCTTCTACCAGTTCTGATAGGCAGTTCAAGTGGCCGCCTGCACCGTGGTCGTGGATAGAGATAATGAGGTTGTTGTCGCTTTCTACCATGCCACGAACGGCGTTGGCCGCTCTTTTTTGCATTTCTGGGTTAGAGCGTTGGATGGCATTCAATTCGATGCCACTTCCATGGGCGCCGGTATCGGCCGAAGATACGGCTGCGCCACCCATGCCAATTCTGTAGTTTTCGCCACCTAACACAACGATGTTGTCGCCGGTTGATGGCTTATGTTTTTTGGCTTGATTGGCCTTGCCATAGCCAATGCCGCCCGCTAACATGACTACTTTGTCGAATCCTAGCTTGCGGGCATCTTCTTCATGTTCGAAAGTAAGTACTGATCCGGCAATAAGGGGCTGGCCGAATTTGTTGCCAAAATCGCTGGCGCCGTTAGAAGCTTTGATCAAGATGTCCATCGGCGTTTGATAAAGCCATTTTCTTGCCTCGACAGCTTTCTCCCACGGACGGTTCTCTTCCAATCGCGAAAGGGCGGTCATGTAAACGGCGGTTCCGGCCAAAGGCAATGAACCTTGTCCGCCAGCCAGCCTGTCCCTGATCTCGCCTCCCGAACCGGTAGCTGCACCATTAAAAGGTTCAACGGTGGTGGGGAAGTTGTGGGTTTCGGCCTTGAGCGAAATGACAGATTCAAAATCGCTGGTCGAATAGTAATCGGGTTCATCGGCACGTTTGGGTGCAAATTGCTGTACCACCGGACCTTTGATAAAAGCTACGTTGTCTTTATAAGCCGAAACAATATCGTTGGGGTTTTCTTCCGAGGTTTTGCGGATCAGCTTAAATAATGATGTAGGCTGTTCTATGCCGTCAATCACAAACTTTCCGTTAAATATTTTATGGCGGCAGTGTTCAGAGTTCACCTGCGAAAAGCCGAATACTTCCGAATCGGTTAAGGCCCTGCCCAGTTTTTGCGAAAGCGAATTCAGGTAATCAACTTCCTCGTCGCTTAAAGAAAGGCCTTCCTGTTTATTGTAGGCGGCAATGTCGGTTATCTCGAGGATGGGCTCGGGCTGGATGTTGATGGTGTAGATATCCTGGCCAAGCTGATCGTATTTTTGCGAAAGCATGGGGTCGTAGTCGGCAAAGTCGGCGGCTACCTTTTTAAATTCCTCAATCCTCACGATGCCTTCAATGCCCATGTTTTGGGTAATCTCCACGGCATTGGTGCTCCAAGGGGTGATCATGGCGGCGCGCGGACCAACAAAAGTGCCGTTAAGTACGGTTTCTTGCTGCAGTTTGGCATCGCCGAAGAGCCACTCTAATTTAGGAACATCAGTTGAAAGGAGCGATTGTGCTGTTTGTAAAACAAAAATCGTGTCGGATTGACTTAAAAAGAAATGAATCATGCTTTATTTTTGATGCTGCAAATTTAGCGTTTTTTAATGAAAAAATCATTCAATTTTGAAGGATAGAATGTGCAAATTTGTCATTTTAGGGTCCAATAAATTCAAGTATTCCATAATTCATTTATTCTCATCAGCCAGACATGTTCAACCGCATCCACCATATCGCCATTATTTGTACCGATTACGAACGTTCAAAAGACTTTTACGTTAACCAGCTGGGTTTTGAAGTAATGGCTGAAGTTTATCGCGAAGAAAGGAAATCGTACAAACTGGACCTGGCCGTAGCTGGAATTTATCAGCTAGAGCTTTTTTCGTTCGAAAATCCGCCGGCAAGGCCTTCAAGACCGGAAGCTGCGGGTTTGAGGCATTTGGCTTTTGAGGTTGATGATGTGCAAAAAACAGCCGCCGATTTGCATGCCAAGGGCATTGTAACCGAGTCCATAAGGGTGGATGAGTTTACAGGCAAAAAATTCACTTTTTTTACGGATCCTGACGGCTTGCCACTAGAGCTTTACGAAAAATGAGTGTGTTTAGGTTCAAGCAGTTTGAAGTAGACCAAAGCGGTTGTGCCATGAAAATCAATACAGATGGCGTGTTGCTGGCCGTATTAGCCGTATGCGAGGCGCCCAGCCGTATTTTGGATATTGGAACCGGAACTGGCGTAATTGCCCTGATGTTGGCCCAAAGATTTGGGCAGGCCACAGTGCATGCCGTAGAAATAGATGAGGTAGCTGCCTCTACCGCGAAACGGAATTTCGAGAATTCGGTTTTTAAGGACCGCCTCCAGGTGAGTGCCATTGCTATTGAGCAATTTGACAGTGCTGATAACTTTGACCTTATCGTGTCCAATCCGCCATATTTTGTAAATGACCTCAAAAATGCCACCGAAAAAAAAGGCTTGGCCCGGCATACGGATGAAGTTTTTTTTGATCAACTGATTGCCAAAGTGGCCTCGTTGTTAAGCCAAAAAGGATTGTTTTGGTTTATACTGCCGGTTAAGCAAGCGCAATTGCTGGTAGAAAAAGCCGGGGCTTATGGGCTGAGGCCGACGAGGCAGGTCCATCTGCATTCTGATGAGCATAAGCCCGAATTTAGGCGTATTGTAGGTTTGAGCAGGGCTGGAGAACACGTGGGCGACGAGCATTTCTATATTTACGAATCCGAAAAAGTGTATACCCCGGCCTATCAGGCATTGCTGAAGGATTTCTTTTTGGCGTATTGAGCTTTGTTTTGCCATCTGAAGCGCCAAAGATATGCTTAACATAAAATGACCGAGATGCTCAGGCTGATGAAGAATAGCTGAGTTAAGCTTGCTTCTTTGCTGCATCCTCGCAATGACGAGAACTTATTGTTAACTTCGAAGCATGAAGAAAATAGGCCTGCTTTCCGATACCCATGGCTATTTAGACGAAGCCGTATTCAAGTATTTTGCCGATTGCGACGAAATTTGGCATGCCGGCGATTTTGGGCCGGGTGTGGCCGAGCCTTTGGCCGCCTTTAAGCCTTTGCGTGGCGTATATGGCAACATCGACGATAAAGCCATCAGGAGTGAATTCCCGGAGCACCTGCGTTTTAAATGCGAGGAAGTAGATGTTTGGATGACCCATATTGGTGGCTATCCTGGTCGCTATTCATCTTTGGTGAAGCCTGAAATATACACTAAGCCTCCCATGCTGTTCATCACCGGGCATTCGCATATTTTAAAAGTTATCTACGATGAAAAAATCAAATGTTTGCATATAAATCCTGGTGCGGCCGGAAAACACGGTTGGCACAAGGTAAGAACTTTGATTCGTTTTTGTATTTCGGCAGAAAAAATCCATACCTTAGAGGCCATAGAATTAGGAGTTAGATAACGTAAAATATACACTAAGCTGAATATGTCCGGTATAAAAACATTAGGTCAATTTATAATTGAAAAACAGGCTGATTTTCCATACGCCAAAGGCGAACTTTCGAGGTTGTTGAGAGACATTGGCATTGCGGCCAAAATCGTGAACCGAGAGGTGAACAAAGCCGGTCTGGTAGATATTTTGGGCGATGCGGGCACGATGAACATCCAGGGCGAGGGCCAAAAGAAGCTTGACGTGTATGCCAATGAACAATTTATATCGGCCCTGACCAGTGGTGGCGAATGTTGCATTGTAGCTACAGAAGAGGAAGACGATTTTGTGCCGATCGATTCGCCGGTTTCCAAAAATGCCAAATACATCATCTGTATCGATCCTTTGGACGGCTCTTCAAACATAGACTGTAATGTGGCCGTTGGAACGATTTTTTCGGTGTACCGCCGGAAATCGGTTGAAGGTGCTGCTACCATCAGCGATGTATTGCAGAAAGGTACCGAACAGGTAGCGGCTGGTTATGTTATCTATGGCTCATCCACCATGATGGTGTATACCACGGGCAAAGGCGTTAACGGCTTTACCCTCGATCCTTCGATCGGTGAGTTCTGTTTGTCGCATCCCAACATGAAAATCCCAGAAGATGGTGTAATCTACTCAATCAACGAGGGCAATTACGTGCATTTTCCGGATGGTGTTAAAAAATACCTGAAATATGCGCAGGTAGAAGATCTGGCTACGCGCAGGCCATATACTTCGCGCTATATTGGTTCTATGGTGGCCGATATCCACCGTAACCTGATCAAAGGTGGCATTTATATCTATCCAACCACTGCGGCTTCGCCAAATGGCAAATTGCGCCTGTTGTACGAGTGTAACCCGATGGCCTTCATTATAGATCAGGCTGGAG
>JBCNPG010000031.1:0-11843 GCA_039593445.1 Pedobacter sp. | reverse complement strand
GTCCCTGTACGAATTTCCAGATACCGTATTGCAGTATTGGATACGCTTTAGCGTCCAAAATGACTACCCAAATGATACCACCCTGTTGCTCAAAGTAGCAGATAAGATGCAACAGACCGTATTGTTTGAGCGAAACGGCGAACAATTACGTTTGTTGGGGAAAAGCGGTTTTGGATCCCGAATTTCAGATCTTTCCGTCAGTGGCGACTATTGGCGCATCAACCTGCCACTAAAACATGGGCAACGACAGGATTTTTATCTGCTCAACGGTAAATACATCTATAACATCAAGCCCCAATATCCGGCCATCGAAACTTTTGATACCGCCTATCAGGAAAAAATCGACGAGCAAGTAGCATCGCCGGCAATTTTTAGGAACATCAAGTTGTGGGTAGCAGGTTTTTATTTTGCTGTATTTATCTATTGTTGCCTCAAATATTTTTTCCAGCGTAAGGATGTCGCCTATCTGTATTATGCCCTAGCTTCCATTGCTTTGTTTTTAAGGTATTCGCTACAGGTTGATGCCATCGTTCTTGAAACCAACTGGTTTTCGGGACTCAATAACGATTTTATCTTTCTCTTGTCGTTTGTGCCCCAGAATTTTTTCTACATCCTTTTCTTGGCCAAGTTTCTAGAGGTCAAAAACAATAAGGTGCTGCATGCGCTCTCCAATTTCTGCCTGGTGCAATGGGTTTTGATGATTGTGGTCATGGTTGTACATTATGCCTGGCCTGAATCGACCACCTTGACCAAGTTTATATGGGTTTACAGTTCTTTGCCTTTTCTTGTTTTTACGCTTTTGCTAAGTTACCATACCCGGCCAAAACCCAATAGGGGCTATCTGCAGTTTGCATTTATAGGCTTGCTTACCATTTCTGTAGCATTGACGTATACAATGGCGCCCAAATGGTTTGGTTTCTACCAAATGCCTAGCTGGTATACGGCAATTACCAAATATGTTGATTTGGTTACGGTTGCTTTTGTAGTAGATACCATTTTGTTTTTAACGGCACTGGCCTACCGGGATAGGCAAAGCGAAGTAGAGCGGATTAACCTTAAGATCAAAAATGCCGAAAACGAGCACAAGATTTTGCGCCTGCAAATGAACCCCCATTTTATCTTCAATTGTCTCAACTCCATCAATCTTTATATCGAAAAAAACGACAGCACATTGGCTTCCGGTTATTTGAGCAAGTTCTCCCAACTGATGCGCCTCTCGCTGGTGCACTCCAGGAAAGAGAAGATTACGTTGGCCGAAGAAATAGTTATGCTTAAGCTCTACCTGGAATTGGAAACCATGCGCTTTAAAGGCAAGCTGAACTATGTTTTCGAGATTGATGAAACCGTAGATGTAGATTTTGTAGAAATCCCGCCGATGCTGATCCAGCCCCATGTAGAAAATGCGATATGGCACGGCCTGATGCACAAAAGTGAAGGGGGGCAAATCGATATCAAAATTAGCCAAAACCTGTTGGCGCAAACCCTGCAGGTTACCATCGCAGACAATGGCATAGGCCGTGCCAAAGCCGCCGAGCTGAACAGCAAGGCCGCCGAAAAAGAAAAGTCTTATGGTACACTGATAACCAATGAAAGGATTGCTATTTTTAATCAGAAATTTAACGCCGATACCAAGCTCCAAATCGAAGACTTATACGATGAACATAACGAGCCTGCCGGAACCTTGGTATCTATCAACATCCATTTGGTATGAAATTGTTAACTGTATTAATTGTTGATGATGAGGAAGATAGCGTAAACCTGTTACGCATCCAACTCCAAAAATACTGCCCGCAGATTGGCGATGTTTTTGCTTTTACCAGTCCCTTGTCGGCATTGGATGAAATAGAGTTTTTAAAGCCCGATTTGGTTTTTCTCGATATTGAAATGCCCGAACTGAACGGCTTTCAGTTTTTGGAAAGGCTAATGCCCCTGACTTTTAGCGTTGTATTTATTACGGCCTACAACGAATTTGCCATCAAGGCATTTAGGTTCAGCGCCTTGGATTATCTGGTAAAGCCCATCTATGTGGCCGATTTAATGGAAGCCGTTAAAAAAGCGGCCGATGTAGGCAAACCTTCCGAAATGCAGCTGGATCTTTTTCAGAAGCAGCTGCAGCTGGCGCAGGTCAACAAGATAGCGGTAAGCTCCCTCAGTGGCATTGTTTTTATCAACCTTGACGAAATCCTGTACGTAGAGGCCAGCAGCAATTATTCGATTTTGGTATTGTTGGACGGAGAGAAGGTCATTGTGTCTAAAACCTTAAAAGACGTGCAGGAAATCTTGGAACACAGGCATTTTTTTCGTATCCATCGCCAGTATATCATCAACTTGAACAAGGTCAAACACTTTAACAAGAACGACTGCCTGCTGACCATGGAAAACAACAAGCAGCTGCAGGTGGCCCGCATCCAAAAAGACAAGCTTATCGAGAGGTTTGGGGTGGTTTAAGCCTATTCGTTCAAGCCCAGTGTCTTGTGTACTTTTTTGCGTTTGAAGTGCGTTTGCTTGAGGTTTTTTTCGCCACTAATGATGCTGATATTGCCATCCACCTCAAAAATGGCCAGTTTTACATCTTTGTAATATTCTACACCATGTTCGCGCATGGCTTCTTTAAGTTCTTCGTCGCTGATGCCTAGCTTGCTCAGTTTGTCAAAATTCAGCTTGCCGTCGTGGATCAGGATTTCCGGATGCTGCAAAATCAGGTCTCTGAGTTTCTGGTTTTTGAAAAGCAGTTTTTTGAGCAGGAAATTCAGGATAAAAAGCACAGCTGCGGCAGCCAATCCGCCAAGCAGGGTGGTATTGTCGCCTACCATGGCATTTTGTACCGCATTGCTGATCAATAAAATCAGGACAACATCGATGGTGTTCAGTTGTGAAAGTTCCTTTTTGCCAGTTAACCTAATGGCCACGAGCATAAAGGCATATACCGATAAGCTTCTTAACGCGATGTCTAGATATGGGTTCATCATTAAAATTGAAGGCTCATTTGTCCTTTTCCAATTATTTCTCTTTCATGTTCCAGTAGCCACTGCTTGCGCCAAAGTTCGCCCGCATAGCCAACCAGCTTGCCGTTGCTGCCAATTACCCGGTGACAGGGAACTACAATGGCAATATTGTTTTTGCCGTTGGTGGCTGCAATGGCCCTAATGGCCAACGGATTGTTGAGCTGTTCGGAAAATTTAAGGTACGAAATGGTATCGCCGTAGCTGATGGTAAGCAAAGCCTGCCAAACCGTTTGCTGAAATTCGGTGCCGACCTGTGCCATGGGAAAATCAAACACCTGCAGTTCGCCCGCAAAATAGGAGCGGAGTTGCTGCGCCGCCTTTTCGCTTACCGCATTGGGGTTGAGTCCGGAAATGTCTTTTGTAGCAAAAGTAATTACGTTTACGGTCTGCTGGTCTGCAAAAACGAGCACATCGCCGATAGGGCTTTTTACTACGCTGCAATATTTTTCCATGTCCATATACAATATTACGAGTTTTATTGCTTAGTTCGTTAGTGGGTTGGAAGGTTGGTAAAGTTGCAAGGTTGTAATGTTGCAAGGTTGTAATGTTGCAAGGTTGTAATGTTGGAAAGTTGTAATGTTGGAAGCTGCCAACTGCGAATCATTATTCTCCATCTCTACCAAAAAGATAACGCTCAACTTCGGCTCTTCACTAAAGCCTCGAATTGTTATCTTTGCCCCATGCAGCTCATCCATCAGGTTAAACACCTCATCAGAAAGGAAATTCTCTTAGAATGGCGTTCCAAATATGCGCTCAACGGAGTTTTGCTTTATGTGGTTTCTACTGTTTTTGTCTGTTTCCTGTCATTTGTGAGCGTTCCGAAACTTACTTGGAATGCCCTGTTTTGGATCATTATGCTTTTTGCCTCCATCAATGCCGTTGCCAAGAGCTTCATGCAGGAGAGCAGGGGCAGGCACTTGTACATTTACACACTCGTAAGTCCGGTGGCATTGATCATTGCCAAAACGGTTTACAACAGCTTGCTCATGATCGGGCTAACGCTGATTGCCCTGCTGTTTTATAGCTTGGTATTCAACTTTCCGGCCGGGGCAGATGTGCTGATGTATCTGGTTGCCGCCATATTGGGCAGCCTCAGCTTTGCCACGATCTTTACCATGGTATCGGCCATTGCTTCTAAAGCGGGCAATGGAGGGATGTTGATGGCTATCCTCAGTTTTCCGGTTATCATTCCGGTGCTGATCGTGCTGATCAAGCTGGCCAAGAATGCCATCGATGGCCTAGACCGAAGCGTGAGCCTAGACGATATCGGGCTGATGTTGTTGATCAATGTGCTGGTAATGACCGCTTCCTTGTTGCTGTTTCCTTACCTGTGGCGCGACTAGCCTGCCGTTGCTAGCTGAATAAATGGTCATTTTAAAGTATTTTATGCCAAATGTGTAGAGGCCTTGCGATATTATAACCAATAGATTATTAACTTTGGCAGATTAAACAAAAACGACAGAAATGGCGAAGGTCGGTTGTTGCAAAGTGATTTTGGTCGCTTCTTCGTCGGTTCTACAGCTCAAAACCCAACTTGTATGCATAAAATCTGGTGGAAAATTTTAGGCGCTTGTCTCGTCATTTATACGGCAATAGCAGGATTGCTTCTAGGCGTTCCGCGTTTGGCCATCTTGAACGAAACCATCAGAAACCTGTATTTCCACGTACCCATGTGGTTTGCCATGCTCACCTTGTTTTCGATTTCCATTTTCTACAGCGTCAAGTATTTGCTGTACGGCAAAGAAACCGACGATTTAAGGGCCGTAGAAAGTGTAAATGTAGGTGTTGTTTTTAGCTTATTGGGCTTGGTAACGGGCGCTGTTTGGGCCAAGTTTACCTGGGGGCAGTTTTGGAGTTTTGACGTGAAGCAGAATTTTACGGCCATTGCCATTTTGCTTTACTTTGCCTACCTCATTCTCCGCAATTCGATTGACGAAGAACAAAAAAGGGCCAAGATTTCGGCCATCTACAATATTTTCGCCTTCCCGATGATGGTGGTGCTGATCATGGTGTTGCCACGTTTGTCTGATTCGCTGCATCCGGGCAATGGGGGCAATCCCGGTTTCAACTCCTACGATTTGGACGACAGGATGAGGGCGGTACTTTATCCGGCTTTTATTGGCTGGTCTATCGTTGGCTACTGGATCTATACCATCCGTTTCAGGATCCGCACCCTAGAAAATAAACAGCTTTAATGTCATGGTGGTCCATCACCTTTAAAAATAAAATCAAAAGATGAAAAAAATAACTTTCACCCTGTTAATGCTATTGGCCACCCTTAATCTGTTTGCCCAAGGCAATGAAGTAGAAATGGCCGATGCCCTACGCAGCAACGGAAAAATTTATGTTGTGGTGGTTTGCATTGTGATCATTTTGCTTGGTTTGTTGGGCTATCTCTTCGCGCTCGACAAAAGATTAAAAATGTTAGAAAAAAAATCTGCCGACAAAAACTAATTTTAAACGTCATAAGCCTAATCTTTTAGCATTTTTAACAAGGTGTTTGATGTACACTAAGCAAATTTCTGTTTGCAATAGTGGTTTATTTTGCTGCAATTTTGCACCCATAAAGAAGAAAATTCAAAATTTTTAAAGAAGTACTAATGGCTAGTAAAGCAAACGAGACAAGTTTTTTTGCAGATGTCTGCATGAACTTTGACAGTGCTGCCCAGTTTACCTCGCATCCCGAAGGTTTATTGGCCCAGATAAAAGCGTGTAACAGTGTTTATCGTTTCCAATTCCCTATCCGTAGGGGAAACGGTTTTGAAGTAATCGATGCTTGGCGCGTAGAGCATTCGCACCACATGAGCCCAACCAAGGGCGGTATCCGCTATAGCGATATGGTTAACGAAGACGAGGTAATGGCCTTGGCTGCGTTGATGACTTATAAATGTGCCATCGTTAACGTGCCGTTTGGCGGTGCTAAAGGCGGTATTTGCATCAACCCTAAAAATTATTCGGTAGCTGAGCTGGAAACCATCACCCGTCGCTACACCACAGAATTGATCAAAAAGAATTTTATTGGCCCTGGTATCGACGTGCCTGCTCCTGATTATGGATCTGGCGAGCGCGAAATGAGCTGGATTGCCGATACGTATATGACCATGAACCCAGGTTCTTTAGATGCCTTGGGCTGCGTTACCGGCAAGCCGATCGCTTTGCATGGTATCCGTGGAAGAAAAGAAGCAACCGGCCGCGGCGTGGCCTATGCGGTACGCGAATGCGTTTCGGTAGCCGAAGACATGCAGAAACTTGGCTTTAAAGCCGGTTTGGGTGATAAAAAAGTAATTGTGCAAGGTTTGGGTAACGTAGGTTACCACTCAGCCAAGTTCTTGGCCGAGTTTGGAGCAACCATTGTTGGCGTTTGCGAGTTTGAAGGCGCTATTTACAATGCCGATGGCTTAAACATCGATGAGGTTTTCGCACACCGTAAAAACACCGGATCGCTTTTGGGCTTCCCAGGTGCAACAGATTTTAAAAATTCGAGCGAAGGTTTGGAGCAAGAATGCGATATTTTGGTTCCGGCAGCGTTAGAAAACCAGATTACTGGCGCCAATATCCGTAACATCAAAGCCAAGATCATTGCCGAAGGTGCCAACGGTCCATGTACGCCAGAAGCAGAAGAGATCTTTACCCAAATGGGCGGTATCATTATTCCAGATATGTATTGTAACGCTGGCGGTGTAACCGTTTCTTATTTCGAGTGGTTGAAAAACCTTTCGCACGTAGCTTTTGGCCGTATGGAGAACCGCTATGCAGAAAACTCAAATGCCAATCTGATCAATACCTTAGAGAGCCTAACCGGAAAAACCATTCCGGCCGAGCACCGCTTGATGATCGTAAAAGGTGCATCTGAAATGGAATTGGTAAACTCTGGTCTAGAAGATACCATGATCCACTCTTACCACGAAATTAGAGAAACATTGATGAACAAGCCTGCTACCAAGACACTAAGGACCGCAGCTTTTGTAAACTCTATCGATAAGATTGCCATTTCTTACATGAACTTGGGCGTTTGGCCATAAGCCGAACCAAAATCATATTTTTTGGAAAGCCCCGCAAAACTTGCGGGGCTTTTTTATTATTTAGCAATGACAATCGGCAAAATACAAACAAGATTTTAGCTCGTATATTGGATTAGCGAATATCGTACGGCAGGTTTGCGTATTGCGATCAATTGAACGTGATCGGACGCCGACATCGATACGCTATTTGCATGATGCAATACTCGATCAAATGAAAAAGATATCAGGAATTTTAATGCTTTTGTTGGTTTTGACTGCTTGCAGCAACGGTGAGGACAAAAAACCGGCAGCCTTACCAAAGCCGGGGGCCAAAGAACAGGTAGCCACTTTTGCGGGTGGGTGTTTCTGGTCTATCCAGGAAGGTTTTTCAGAATTGAAAGGTGTAATTAAGGCAACGAGTGGCTATGCTGGCGGTACGGTCAAAAATCCAACCTACGAACAGGTAGGTACTGAACAGACCGGGCATGCCGAATCGGTACAAGTAGTGTACGACCCAAGTGTGATCAGCTTTTCGCAATTGCTCGATGCCTTTTTTGTAATGCATGACCCTACGCAGCTGAATAAGCAAGGACCCGATATTGGCACCAGCTACCGTTCGATTGCTTTTTACAACAATGCCGAAGAAAAAAAGCAGATCGAGGCCGCTATTGCCAAATATAACCGTATGCAGTTCCATCCGGGTGAGATCGTAACCGAAGTGAAGCCTTTTGAAGCGTTTTATCCGGCAGAAAAATACCATCAGAATTATGTTCGACTCAACCCCAACCAGCCCTATGTGGCCAATGTTTGCGGACCAAAAGTTGAAAAGCTGAGAAAAGCCCTGCCTAACCTTATTAAGGATGAATTTAAATAACGCTTAGAACTATCAATTAATTGTCACGTTGTGCATTACCAATAGCCCGCTGGCGTAGTTTTTTTATCTTTGTGGTCAGGATTTTTAATTTTCAAGGCCCACATGAGAAAAAGTGCTATTATTGGTTTAATTACAATTGCCATCTGCATTGGCTTTCTGGTTAGCTTAAACGCAGATACCGACAGCTATTCTAATTTTAAGGAAGCTGCCATCTCTCAAAAAGAAGAACATGTAATGGGTCATTGGGAGAAGAGCAAAGGCACCTACTACGATGCCCTTAAAGATCCCAACCATTTTGCCTTTTACATGAAAGACGAAAAAGGCGAAGTGAAAAAAGTAGTGCTCAACGGCACGAAGCCTCAAGATTTTGAACGTTCCGAAAAACTGGTGCTTATTGGTGCAATGAAGGATGATACCTTTTATGCCACCAAAATATTGATGAAGTGCCCATCTAAATACAACGACAATCTGGTTGAAGTGAACAAGGACGGTCAGGTAAAACAATACAAGAAATCTTAATGGACATACAATTTATTGGAGAGAATCTCCTACCTGGCAAAATCGGCCAATTTTTTATTGTGCTGGCGTTTGCCTCTTCGTTGCTCTCTGCAATTGCTTATTTCTTCGCGGTTAAGAACAAGGACCTGCAAGACAAATCGTGGGTTAAAATAGGCCGTATCGCTTTCTTAACCAATGTAGCAAGTATAATTGGAATTGGTTCGATCTTATTCTACCTGATCTTAAATCACTATTACGAGTATAATTACGTTTACCAGCACTCTTCTAAAACGCTGCCGGTTTATTACATCATATCGGCATTTTGGGAAGGGCAAGAGGGCAGTTTCTGGCTTTGGGCCTTTTGGCAGTCCGTTTTGGGAGCCATCCTGATTTGGAAAGCCAAAACCTGGGAAAACGGCGTAATGACCGTGGTTGCCTTTTCGCAGGCCTTTTTAACTTCCATGCTTTTGGGCGTTGAGGTTTTTGGACAGCGTTTTGGTAGTTCGCCTTTTATTTTGTTGAGAGAGGCCAAAAATCTAAGGGAATTTGCGCCAATGGTTTTCAACGATCTTGAAAACTATAAAAACTATTTGAAATTTATTACAGATGGCAATGGCCTAAATCCGTTGCTGCAGAACTATTGGATGGTGATCCACCCGCCAACCTTGTTCCTGGGCTTTGCCAGTATGGTGGTTCCTTTTGCCTATGGCATCACCGCACTTTGGCAAAAACGCTATAAAGAATGGGTGAAACCGGTACTGCCATGGACTTTGTTCGCGGTAATGATTTTAGGTACAGGAATTATCATGGGCTCGTTCTGGGCTTATGAGGCCTTGAACTTTGGCGGTTTTTGGGCCTGGGATCCGGTAGAAAATGCCTCTATCATTCCTTGGCTAACCTTGATTGCCGGTGTACACGTACTCATTGCCTATAAAAATACAGGTCATGCCTTCTTTACGGCTATGGTGTTGATTTTGGTAAGTTTCCTCTTGGTGCTTTATGCATCGTTCTTAACTCGTAGCGGTATTTTGGGCGACACCTCGGTGCACTCGTTTACCGATTTGGGTATGTTTGGCCACCTCATCGCCTACAATGTGGTGTTTTTGATCATTGCCGTTTATTTTGTGGTGCTGCGCTGGAAGGAATTGCCAATTACCCACAAGGACGAAGAAACTTACTCTCGCGAATTTTGGATGTTCATCGGTTCGCTTGTGCTTACGGTTGCCTGTCTGCAGATTATATTCACCACCTCGGTGCCCGTATTCAACAGGGCTTTTGGAACCAATTTTGCGCCACCTAAAGTAGGAGCTATTCAATATTATAATCAATGGCAGGCACCTTTTGCCGTATTGATTACCTTGATTTCGGGCTTCTCGCAGTTCCTGAAATATAAGCGTACCGATCCGCGCAAATTTTACAGTAGCCTAATTTCGTCGTTTGTATTCTCTTTGGTCATTACCGGAGGCTTTGTTTGGCTAACGGGTGTTTATACCAACCTGATGTACATCTTGCTCACTTTCAGTTGCGTTTTTGCCGTGCTTTCCAATGCGAGGATCCTATCAGGCGCGTTTGTTGGCAAAGGCAGCAAGCTGATCGGGTCGGCTATTGCACATATTGGTTTTGCCATTTTATTGTTGGGCGCCTTAGTGGCTGCCGCCACCAGCAAGCCGATTTCGGTTAATGAAACCAAGTTTATTCCGGTTAAGGATTTTGAAAAGAACCAAAAACCAGGCGAAAACATCATGTTGTACAAGAACGAGCCTAAGAAAATGGGCGAATACACCGTTACTTACATCAGCGATACCACCATAGCGCCTAATACTTATTACAAGATCAATTTCAAGAAAATCGACGAAAAAACCGGAAAAGTCAAAGAAGATTTCGATTTGAACCCAAATATTCAGGAGAATGGCAAGATGGGGATGGTAGCTTCGCCTGATACCAAGCACTACCTCACCACCGACATCTATACCCATATTACCAGTGCCGCCGAAAAGAAATCGGAGCATGGCGAACACGAAGGACATTCGGAAGACGAAAATTACAAAGCTCCTCGCGTAGTTAGGTTGGGTGTTAACGATACGTTGCATATCAACGGTGCCGTACTAACCGTAAAACCAATCAACAGCAATCCAGTAGTAAAAGACTTGACCATCGCTCCTGGCGATTTGGCCATCGGCTTACCGTTAGAAATCAATGTAAGCGGCAAAGTGTATAAAACCGAACCGTTGTTTATGGTAAAAGGCAATAATACTTTTGATTTTGCCAGAAAAATAGACGAATTAGGCCTAAGGTTCAGATTTACCAAAGTTTTGCCAGACCAAGGCAAGTTCGAACTTATGGTTTACGAAAAGCCCCAACAGGCCAAAGATTGGCTGGTTTTCAAATCAATTGAATTCCCTTATATCAATCTGTACTGGGTAGGTACCATAGTGATGGTTATAGGCTTCCTGATCTCAATCTTTAGAAGGAAAAAGGAGCTGAAGGCCAACTAACAACCACCATCATGGGTTTGCAATTGTAGTCGTCATGCAGCTCATGATACTTTTTAAAACGAGCTGCATGAAAATTATAATTATAGGTTCCGGAAATGTTGCAACGCACCTGGCCATCGCCTTAAAAGAGGCCGGCATGCACGTGGCTCAGGTTTGGTCTTATCATTATGCCAATGCGGTTCAATTGGCCAAGCAAGTAAATGCACAGCCCATTGCCAGGTTCGACGAAGTTGATCCGCAAGCGACACTTTGCTTGATTGCGGTTAAAGACGATGCCGTAGCAGACGTTGCCCAACAACTAAGCGGTTTTAAGGGAATCGTTGCCCATACCTGTGGAGCGGTGCCCATGAATGTCTTCGAAGGGAAGTTTGAGAACTATGGTGTATTTTATCCTTTGCAGACCTTCTCTAAGCAAAAGGCCTTGGATTTTGGCGATATCCCGCTTTGCCTCGAATCAAATGATGAGGCCTCCATGCAACTGTTGCGGCAAATAGCCGCTAAACTGAGTCGCCGGGTATTGGAAATAGATAGCGATAAGCGGAAAATCCTGCACCTCGCGGCTGTTTTTGCCTGCAATTTTACCAATCACCTGTATGCCTTGGGCGAGCAGCTCCTGGAAGCCAACGGACTGGAATTTGATGTCCTGCGCCCGTTGATCAAAGAAACCGCGGCAAAAGTACAGCAGGCGCTGCCTAAGGCTGTACAAACCGGGCCTGCCATCAGAAACGACGAACAGACCTTAAAAGCACATCAGGAGCTGTTAATGCAGCATCCGCATTTGTTAGAAATCTATAGAACATTAAGTGAGAGCATTAAAAAAACAAAATCATAGCACGATTGCGGTTTTAGCTCCTTACTTTTGCAATTAAATTATGAGTATTTTTAAATTAAAGATAAATTTTGAAGAAGAAGGCAAAGAACCAGTTGAATTGCCTATAGCTGCCGGAGAAGACGTTTTGGATGTGGTGCT
>JBCNPG010000309.1:0-4690 GCA_039593445.1 Pedobacter sp. | reverse complement strand
GTTTCATTGTAAAAGAAGATTAGAAGTTAGCATTAATACCTAAAGTAAACATTCGTGCTCTTGGATAAATTGAGTTATCTATCCTTGGCATTAAAGCCCAAGTAGTTAACCGTTAGGCTTTGGCTGTTGCTGCTATCGAGGCGCAGGCTAAATTCGCCCCTACTGTTGGTCAGCGTTCTGATGTTGGTGTTCAGCACTTTTACGTCGGCGCCCGGAATAGGCAGGCCATCTACTTTGGAAATAACCTTACCGCTAAAAACATCGGGAGCAAAGGTAACGCCAGGCGCTCGGCCACTGAGGGTTTGATTCAATGGTCTGGCTTCCTTTTTGGCCACAGCTACATTACTCAGGCTATCTACCTTAAGCACACGGGCCTGGGCCTGCATCGCTACTGGCGCTGGTGCGGCCGCTGCAACGCTCACTTCGGCTTTGTCGCTTGCTTCTGCTGCCTTTTGATTAGCCGACAGATTAGCCGAGGCGGCTTTGGCAGCGGCGCTTGCCTTGGCGTTAAGCTTGGCGAGACTGCTGGTCTTGGCCTTGGCCAGGGCTTTGTCAACTTCACTGGTTACAGTGGCATCGGCAACAGGAGCGGCAGGTGCTTCGGGCTTTTTATCGGCAACTTGAGGTGCAACGTTTACTTCAATGCGTTTAGGCTGCTGTTTGGCCAATTGGTCGCGGTTACTGCTTTCCTTCATCCAGAACAACAGACTGGCCACCACAAAAAGTACGGCCGCGGCTGCGGCCACACTTAAGCGTTGCGAAGTTAGGCGCCACCTTTTTTGTTCGACCGGTTTTTGGGCGATACGTTCCTGCAATTGCTTTTGAAGCAGCGACAGGGACTGCGCACGTTTGGGCGATTGGCTCAAGCCGGCAAGGGCTTCGGCCACGAAAGGATCCTCAAGCGAAAGTTTTTCCACCTGATGCATCGTTTTGGCATCGAGCTTACCATCGAGGTAATCTTCCAATACTTCAATATCTATCCACTCGTTATAGCTCACTGTTCTTTTCTATGCAAATTTTCAAATTCCTTTTCCCATTCTGGATATAGCTCTTTACTTTAAGCATATCGTAGCCGGTTATATCGGCAACTTCCTTATAGCATTTTTCCTGCAGGTAGAAGAGCTCTACACTTCTTCTTTGCTCTTCAGACAAGGTTTCCATGCACTTTTCCATCAAGGTAAGCTGCGTTTCTTTTGCATCGTCAATAGCTAGATGCACAAAATCCTCGTTTTCCACAAAATTATCTTCCAAAGTTACGGTAGGATTTTTGGCAGACTTGCGCAAGGCCATTAAACAGTGGTTTCGGGTAAGCACATGAAGCCAGCTTTTGAAGTTCTGTACCTGGTGCAGCCTGAGCTTCGATACCAGTTCTTCAAATATCTGCATAACGGCGTCCTTGCTCTGCTCTTCGTCTTTAAAATAATTGAAGCAGACCCCAAAAACCAGGTGCATATACTTATTGTAGAGCGTACCCAATGCCTCCAAATCGCCACTTTTCTGATAGGCTGCAATCAATTCAGAATCGTCGTGCTGATTAATCTTGGTGGTATTTTTGATAAACTTCAATGTGGGCCGCTGCTAAATCTTATCCAAGTATAAAAAATATTTTCCGTTGTGGCTATGGAAATCTTCGAAACCTGTCATCATCAAACAAAACCTCTAACTCGTGAAAAGATTACTGCTCCCTTTTTTGGCCTTGTTCGTGGTATTTGGATTTAAGGCCGCAAGCATTAGAACCATTGCCGGAACAATCGTTGACAAAACAGATGGCAAAAGCATCCCATCGGCCAGCATCAGGGCAATGCCCAGCAATACCAAAATGGCCCCCGACAATAGTGGCCGGTTCAAGCTAGTGATCAACAAAAACGACAAAACCCTAGAAGTTTCCTCTCTCGGCTACCAAACGCAAACCATTACTTTAACCAGAAGGAAAAATTTGGAAATCAAGCTTGAGCCCAACCCGATCGACCCCAAACATACCATCATAGTTGGCGAAAAATAGTAAGAGATTTGCTTGACTTCGGCAGGCAACCGTTACACACAGCACCATTTCGAGGCCATATGGTTTAAAAACCAGGCAGGTATTCATCTTGGCAAAAGATTTGCTTAATATTGTCGAAAGAAACGGTGATGGGGAGGCGCGCAATTAAACGCTAGCCACCATCTTTTCCGCTCCTTAACAATTGAAAAGATGATGATAAAAAAACTAGGTTTATTTTTTACGCTGGGCTTATCTTGTGCCTCAGCAGCTGCGATGTGCAGAGCCAATCGAAAATCGGCAACATTTTAAAGCAAATTCCTACCGGTAGTACCCCCACTTCCCTAGAAATTGGGCAGGGCATTAAACAGGCCCTCGAGATCGGAACTTCGGAGGGCGCCGACAAGCTTTCGGCAAAAGATGGTTTCTTCGGCAACTTGGCCGTTAAAATCCTTTTTCCGCCAGAAGCACAAAAAGTTGAAAAAACACTGAGAAGCGTGGGCTTAAATGCTTTGGCCGATAATGTTATCCTGAGCATTAACCGCGCCGCAGAAGATGCCGCCAAAGAAGCCAAGCCTATTTTTCTTTCAGCCATCAAGCAAATGACCATTGCCGATGCCACCAACATCCTGCTTGGCGACAAAGATGCGGCCACGCAATATTTTAAACGCGTAACCACCGCACAGCTGATGGAAAAATTCAAGCCGGTAATTACCAACAGCTTGGGCAAAGTAGGTGCTACCCGGTATTGGAGCGATGCGGCTACAGCCTACAACAAACTGCCTTTGGTAAAGCCGGTAAACACTGATTTATCGAGCTACGTGGCACAAAAAGCCATCGACGGCATGTTTATCCAAGTAGCACAAGAAGAATTAAAAATCAGGGACAACATCAATGCCCGCTCTACTTCGTTGCTGCAAAAAGTATTCGGCTATGCCGACAACAAAAAGAAATAGGGCCACAACTGCTGGGATTTTGCTTTAGGCCAGGCATAAATTGTTGATTTGTTAATAAAAAATTTACGAATTAAAACCAAATTCTTGCTAGCTTGTTCTATCAAAAAAAGAGGAAGCCATTAAGGACAAAACAACAATAATCAACGAAAAAAAGTCCTGTGAACGGGCGATCCGTGTAGGGCAGGCACAGCATACCTAACCAGTAGTTAAAGAAAAGCGTCTCGGCAAAATCGGGACGCTTTTTTTGTAAAAAGAAGAACCTCCATCCAACAAAAAAGCCATGCCTTTCGGCACGGCTTCGATATATTAATCTGTTACCCTTACATTTTCAGCTTAACAAAATAAATTCGGTTACGGTCAACCTTATTTGTCAGTGGCAGTATCTTAGCGGCAAAGCCACTTGCCCCATTATCTACTACTCCAAAATCATCGTCGTTAGCAATGGCCAGTATATTACCCGCCAATAAAGTCAGGCCTTCGGCTTTATCATGCGGATAAACCATGGGCAGGTCTTTCAACAGGTCGAGCACCAAGGTTTTACTAACCGGAGCTATGCCAGCGCCTTGCAAGCCAGCCAAATTGTTCAGTTCTTCTACTGTTTTACCACCGTACAGCTTCCCGTTGGCACCATTATTGGCATCAGAAATATCAGTAGCATTGCTGATATCGATCTTGAATACGCGCTTAAACGCAGCCGGATTGGTTGTGGCACCTCCAAAGTTGCCATCGCGCTCTATGGTAAGAAAAGTAGTGTTATTTACCGCTACGATATCGCTTACACCGGTAAGGCTGGTATTATCCATCAAATAGGCATATTGTTTGGTAGCCCCAGTAGCAATGTCGAAAGTAAGGATACGTAAAACCGTAGAATTGGCTACAGCTGTTTTAGACGGATTATACATCGGCGATTGCATCATGCCCACCAAGGTCTTGCCATCAGGAGTTATAGTGAGTCCTTCCATGCCTCGATTTGCCCTGCGGGTTGCAAACACTGCTGGCAATTTACGGCCTCCGGTGCCGCTGCCAAAAGGATTGATCCGTTCTAAGGTTTTTCCATTCGCATCTACGTGCACGATATGCGGGCCGTATTCATCACTGATCCAGAAAGTACCATCGGCGGCCAAAACCAATCCTTCCGAATCGATCCCATCTGCACTTGGCGCTAGCACTTGTCCGTTCAAGTCGTAAGCCGTCTCGCCCGAAGCTCCCATACCTGCTGGATTGGGCAATCCATTCAGCTTACCATTTTGGGCATTTTTAAGTTCTATAACCTGCTCCAGCATCAGTTTTCCGTCCTTTAGCCTGAATTTGCCAATTTGAGGTGCAAAATCGGGCTTGCCAATGATGATCGAATTGGCAACCTGTCCGGCCACATTGGACCCGCGATCGGTCAGCATGTAGAATATATCCGGCGATTTGGGGTCGGCTGCTATCGCCGAGCCAAAGCCACCATTATAAACCTTTACGCCATCAGCCGTGGTGAAGAGAATTGCAGGCTCGCTTACTTCGGCCATATCAGGATATACAAAAGCCGGGGTTTCTGGAGAGGATGAATGTTTTTTGCAGGCCGAGAATAAGATCAGGCTGGCAACAAAGAAGCTCAATGCTTGTTTTTTCATAAAAATATGTTCGTTTTTACAAAAGAACCGAAACCATATAAAGCCATTATTAACATAAAAACAACAATTCGAACAGGCGTTTAATTTGTTTTTGGCTATTATTTGAGGTACTTTTATCGAGTATTTTACAGATAAAC
>JBCNPG010000308.1:0-4694 GCA_039593445.1 Pedobacter sp. | reverse complement strand
GATTTCTAAAATAGGTAAAGCATAGCATTTTATTAATTTTCCATTGTCACAATTTTGGTAAGATAGTGTATGATGTACACAAAAAAAGCCACCTGCTTGGTGCAAGTGGCCTGTAAAGGGTTAATGATTTCTAGTTTAATTGTTGGCTTTTGTTAAAGTTTTGGCTGTCTCTGGTGTTTTTTTGCACAGCAATGGCACCAAAAAGAGCCAGGATAAAGGATATGCCGTAGAAACCTTTTTCACTAGGCAACAACTCCGCATTCCATAGGCCAATAACCAGTAGGGTAATGGTTAAAATGGTGCAGAACCAGCTGATGCCGTAGTAGATTTCGGTAACCGGAATACCTTCCAGTTTGTCGCGTACTGCTTTTTGCAGCGAGATGACGGCAAACAGGCCGAACATCAGCACGGCAAAGTAATAACCTTTTTCGTTTAACAGCATATCGGAGCGCCAAAGCCCAACGATAAAGCCAATCATGCCAATTCCAAGTGCGATCCATGCGGCTGCTATGAACGCGTTCGATGGTTTTTGATTCATCTGTTTTTAATTTGGTTACGATCAATTATCGATATAAAGACGTCGGCAGGTGAGTAATGTTACATTTTTTGAGGCTTAAAGTCGGCAGGTCAATGATCCATGGGTAGTAAGCCATTGACTAAACGCTTTTAACTCTAGACTAAAATTGCTAACTTGATGTCAATGAAAAACCTCCTCACTGCTGCCCAAATGCGCGAAGCCGATGCCTATACCATCAGCCAACAGTCCATTCCTTCGGTCGATTTAATGGAACGTGCCGCCAAGGCCTTTGTAGATGTATTTATGCAAGAGGTGCCAGACAAGAAAACAGCCATAGCCATCATTTGCGGACCGGGAAACAATGGGGGCGATGGGCTGGCCATAGCTCGGCTGCTTGTTCAGGAGGGCTACGGGAGTTGCGAAGTTTTTTTGGCCAGCTTTTCGGCTAAGCAAAGCGGTGATTATTTGATAAACCTGGCCCGGTTACGGAAAACCAGGGTTGCAGTGACGCAATTAGACAAAGTAGACTTGCTTGGCCAATCGAAAGCTGCGGTAATTGTAGATGCCATTTTAGGTTCGGGACTAAATAAGTCCTTAACTGGCGATTTTTTGGCCATGGCAACTTTGGTCAACCAGTTGAACCGCAAAGTAATTGCCGTCGACGTACCTACTGGCTTTTATGCCGAAGGCCAGCTTGATCATTACAATGGCATCAAAGCCGAATTGGCCATTGCTTTTCAGCAACCTAAACTCAATTTTTTCTTCCCCGAATCGGTACAGGCATTGACGCGGTTTAAGGTGGTTGATATTGGTTTGGATGAAGATTTCATCCATGCGCAATCGAGTCGCTGGAAACTTACGGAGCAGGCGGATGTAGCGAAATTGCTGGTACCCCGAACAAATTTTAGCCATAAGGGAACCTATGGTCATGCACTTTTGGTTGCCGGTAACGAAAACACCATGGGAGCAGCACTTTTGGCGGCGGGGGCCAGTTTGCATACGGGTGCGGGTTTAACTACACTTTGTCTGCCGCAAAGTGGCTTAACCGCGCTGAATACGGCTTTGCCAGAGGTAATGGCCTTGCCAAGAACCGCCGATTTAAGTATCGATGTATTTGATCAATTTGATGCCATTGCTATGGGGCCTGGTTTGGGAACTGAAACGGAAAACGAACGGCTTTTAGAGCAGGTCATTGGTTTGAAGCGCCCTTTGGTGATTGATGCCGATGCTTTGAATCTATTGGCCAAAAGGCAGGACATACTGGCCGAATTGGCACCAGGAAGTATCTTGACACCACATTTGAAAGAGTTTGACCGGCTATTTGGTGCGCATGAAAATTGGTGGAGCAGGGTGGCTACGGCAAGCGAGGAAGCGGTTGCCCGTAAGATTGTAATTGTGCTTAAAAATCAATATACTTTTGTGTGTTGGCCAGATGGCGAGATCCATATCAATCCAACCGGAAATCCTGCCATGGCATCGGGAGGTATGGGCGATGTATTGACCGGGATATTGGCGGCGCTGTTGGCGCAGGGTTATACGGCTACAGATGCTGCATTGTTAGGCGTTTACCTACACGGAGCCGCTGGCGATCATTTAGCCCAAAAAAGAGCAATCGTAAATGCTTCGCAATTGATCTTGCAAATTCCCAAAACTTTCAAGAAAATTTCAAAAGGAAATTAAATAGCGGTTTCTCCCATCACCACCATTTTATCCATGGTTGGGTTTTGGCTGCCGCCCATTGGTTCTATGGTTACCGCAAAAGCCTGGGCCTTGGCAATGGTTTCCATTTGTTTTACCGCTTCTTTGGCCGTTTCGTCAGATCCGAACACACCTAAGCTCACCGGCTTGCCATCAACCAAGGCCCACAATTGGTATTCGTGCGCTTGATCTGTTTTAGGCAATTGCATGGCTGCGTAATTGATCAGGATGCTTTTGTCGTTCTTATTCCAGTAAACCAGCATTTTTGCTTCTGGCGAATTTTTAACACCGGCCAGTTTGATGGTTGCCCAATCTTTCGTTTCGGTCATGTCGATGCGGTTTTTCATGCCCGCTTTTTCAAATTCAAGCTTCGAAACGGTAGCTGCAAAGCTTTCTTTGCTGGCATTGAGTTCGGCAATCTGGTCGTGTGCTGTATTCAGTTGGTTGTATAGTGAAAACAGAGTAGCTACGCTCACCACCAACAAGGCAATGCAAGCTACCAGTGCAATTCTTAAAGTCCTAACCCTGTTGTCGGCAAGATTGGCTTGTAAAGGAATGATCTTGGGCTCGTTGGTAACCGTTGGAGTGGTTTGGTTATTTTCTAGGCTGCCTAAGATCTTATCTTCCAGTGCGGCAGATGGCTCGACGGCATTTTCCAAGGCATAGCTTTCCAAGGCCAACTCTATGGCTAGGATTTCTGCTTTTACTTCAGGATGCTTTTGGGCCATAGATTCTACTTCCTCACGTTCCTGTGCGCTTAATTGGCCCAGCACGTAAAGCTCAAGTATGCCCGATTCGATATATGACTTTACATCTTCCACTTCCACCTCAATTAAAATTTTTCCTCAACTCCAAAATAGCCATGCGAACCCGCGTTTTAACGGTTCCCAAAGGCAAATTTAACTCCTCAGCTGCTTCTGCATGGGTATAGCCACCAAAATAAACAAGATCTAATACCTGTTTAAATTCTGGTTTAAGCTGTGTAACCATGTCTTTTAAGCCGAGCACATCGGCATTAAAGCTAACCTTTTTTTGCTCGTCAATGAAATCTACGTTATTTTCAAGCTCTTGGTTTTTGCTCGAATTCTTAAATTCCTTTGAACGGAGTTTGTCGATCGACAGGTTGCGGGCAACATTCATCATCCAGGTAAACAAACGGCCTTTAGCCGGATCATAGCTGGCTGCCGAATTCCATATTTTTACGAAAGTTTCCTGCAAAAGGTCTTCAGCCAATTCTATAGGCTGAACAATGCGCGAAATCACGCCCAGCAAAGCACCGGAATACATGCTGTACAATGCTTTGATCGCTATTGTATCGCGCCTTTGGAGGGCACTGACCAGCTCTTCTTCAGAAAGCGTTATTTTTTTTGAGGTTGCCAATGGTACGAATATACAGAATACTACAACAAGCAGCGGCTAAAAATGTTTGTATCTTGTTATTTTAAGTTAAAAATCGAAGAGGTGTTTCTCTGCATGGTAAGAAGAACGTACCAGCGGACCGCTTTCTACATATTTTAAGCCTTTGGCCAAACCAATTTCCTTATACTTGGCAAACTGGTCTGGATGGATCCAGTCTACTACAGGATGATGGGCCCGGGTTGGTTGCAGGTATTGCCCCAACGTGAGGATATGTACGCCATTGGCTACCAAATCGTCCATAGCTTCTACCACATCTTCTTCGGTTTCGCCAAGGCCAAGCATAATTCCGGTTTTGGTTCGAAGACCGAATTCAGAAATGCGTTTCAAGGCTTCCAAACTCCTGTCGTATTTGGCTTGGATGCGAACCTGCCTGGTTAGGCGCCTTACGGTTTCCATATTGTGCGATACCACTTCGGGCCTTTCGTCCAATACACGGTAAAGATTATCCCATTGGCCCTTAAAATCGGGAATTAAAGTCTCTAAGGTCGTTTCTGGGCTTTCCCGTCTGATGGCTTGCAACGTTTCAGCCCAAATAATCGAGCCGCCGTCTTTCAAATCATCACGGTCAACCGAAGTAATAACGCAATGTTTTACCTGCATCAGTTTTACTGAATTGGCTACCCGGGCTGGCTCGTCGGTATCAACTGCCAAAGGACGGCCGGTGGCCACAGCACAAAAAGAACAAGAGCGTGTACAAATGTTGCCCAAAATCATAAAGGTTGCCGTGCCAGCTCCCCAGCACTCGCCCATATTGGGGCAATTGCCACTCTCGCAAATGGTGTGCAGCTTATGCGTATCCACTAAACTGCGTACTTGTGCATATTCTTTGCCAACAGGTAATTTTACCCTTAGCCAGTCGGGTTTGCGAGGGGCTTGTGCTACAGCCGGAACTACAGGAAGTTCAATCATAACACAAAGTTAAGCAATAGGATTGACAAGTTGGAAAACCGAAATGTTTGAATGTTGTAATAAATGAGCTTGGCTGCTCATTACTCCAGCCGCGTACTTCTGATCCTTGACCCCAACCAACTATGAAGTAGACTTCCGTTCGAACACCACC
>JBCNPG010000307.1:0-4709 GCA_039593445.1 Pedobacter sp. | reverse complement strand
GTCCAGTATTTTTCTGGTCAAGTCGCTAAACTTGCCCAGGTACTCGCTGGCCAGTTTTTTGTTGTTTGAGTAGATATAGCTTTGGATAGTGTTTAAGGCATTAAAGATAAAATGCGGGTTCATTTGCGAAATGAGCGTTGCCAAGGTATTTTGGTTCATGTTCTTCTTGTACTCGGCCTCTTGCAGCTGTTTGTTCATCTTTTCGTTGTGCAAATCGTTGTTCAGGCGAACCTTGGCCAGTCTGTAGCGATAAAGGAAAAAGAAGGCAATCAGGCAAAAAATAATAAGCGTAAGGAAAAAATAGAGCCACTGCTGCTTTACTTTTAGATGGTCTAATGCCCTTTGCTGGTCGAGAAATTGGATCTTGCTGGCCTGCAGCTTATTGAGCGTATTCAGCGAATCTTTTTCCTGATTGTATTCAAAGTCCATCTGGTGAAGCGCAATGCTTTTGTTCATGGCTGCATTATAGATGCTGTCTTTGTATTCCGAATAATCCTCATAAGTAGCTAAAGCGTCATAAGGCTGTCCCAGCAATCCTTGCACCACAACCAAGCCATGTTGGGCAATGGTCAGGGCATCCCACAACTTAGCTTTCAGCGAAATGGAGATAGATTGGCGAAAGGCTGTTTCCGATTTGAGCAACTGGTTTTTCAGCACCGTATCTTGAACATATCGGGTGCCAGGCTTTATTTTTTGAAGCACCCGGTTCAGGTAAACATGCCCAATGTTGTTCTGGCATTCGGCGGCGTAATCCTTACCCATATTGCCCGGCAACTTATCAAACAGCCGAAAAGCCTCGCGATTATAGAAAAGCGCATTTTTAGGATCGTTTTTCTCGCCGTAGATCTTGGCTATGTTGAGCAGCGTTCGGGGAATATCGTCTTTGGCCGGATTAGTCGATTCGATCTGTTTAAAAATAGCCAATGCATCCGTAGCTAGTTGCAAGGCTCGATTGTAATGCCCAATCTCCATTTCGATAATTCCCATCAGGCTTTCATAGGCAGCCACATCTCTTTGCCTATGGAGTTTCCTGGCCAAGTCTACCGATTTTTGCAAATAATTTAAGGCTTCAGGATAATTTCCCTGAACCTGATACACGCTAGAGATGTTGGCTTGGTAGCCCAAAATCTTTTCCTGATCGTTTACTTCGCGCGCAATGGCTATAGCTTTTTGGTAATAGACCAAGGCTTTATTGGGATCAAAGCGCAGATAGATGTCGGCAATGTTGTGGATATTGCGTGCCATCTGTGCCTTGTCTTTGAGCTGCGTATTGATTTTTAGGGCTTTAAGGTAGCAGTCTTGCGCCTTTAAAAAGTTACGCTTGGCCCAATAATTGGCTCCTAAGGCATTATAGGCCAAGGCTTCTCCCTTACTGAATTTTATGTTTTTAGACAGGCTTAGGCACTGCTCGCCGTACATAATGCCCTTTGTTGGGTCAATAGGAAAATAAGCGAACGAAATATGGCCCAATGTCATTGCCCTGTTGCTGTCGGCATTGAGTTGGGAAAGCTGGTGTTGAAGCGAATCTATCCGTTGTTGTCCCTGTTTTTGCGCATAGGCAAAAGCCGATGTACATAGCCATGCAAGCAATAGGAGCAAATATTTGATAGGAGAGAACATCACATCTTAAAAATAGGAAAAAAATAAATGGATGCCTTAAATTCCACAAAGCGAGAGACGGGTTTGGCAAAGCTTCTGGGCCGATAGGCAAAGTGGTTGCTAAACGCTGTTGTTAAAGTGGCTAAATTCATCTTAAACAAGCTCGAACCACAATGGAAACCTTAGCAACAATTGGGACCAACAACGATTGGCAGATTGCATTGGTGAATGGCCAAAAGGCAGTCATCAGTTTGGAGATTGCAATCGAGGATTTGGCAATCTATCGAAAGCTGACCAATGCATTGCAAAAACAACTCGATTTTCTGGGCTGCAACAAGCCAAGTTTCGAGCAACTGACCCGTCGCGAGAAACAGGTTTTACACCATATTTTGCTAGGCTATAGCAACGAAGCCATTGCCGATATGCTTTGTGTGTCGTGCTATACTATTAAAACGCACCGAAAAAACATAAACGAAAAGCTTAGTTGTAAAACTATGGTCGAGTTATTGCCGTATTTGTTATTTTTTTAATAGCTGATTAGCTATTTTTAGGATATGGCTCATCCTATTTCTCCGCTTATTTTAGAACAATGGCTCAAAGCGTGGTGCTTATCGAGAAAACTGCCTTTGCCGGTTCCATTCAAATCGGGTTTTAAGGTAAACGTAGGCTATGAAAAGCAAAAGGTTCGCTATATATTTCCGCAACTACACGAAGATTTCCTGGAGCTAGCCAATCAAATCGAGCAAGCCTGGATATTTCTCAAAGTATGTGCTCCGCCAACAGCATTGCAAGGCAAAATACCTGAAAAATGGGTTATACAGCCCCAAGGATACCTGATGTCGTGCCATGTGCCTATGAAAATACCCAATACCGAACTGCCCGAAGGCTTTCGATTGGCATTCGATAATTCAGGTGCGGTTTCTACACTAAAAATTATCGCTCCAAATGGCGATTTGGCTGCTTCAGGCCATCTTGTACTTGTTGACGATTTGGCTGTTTACGACCGGATAAAGACTGAAATGGGCTATAGAAGGAGGGGGCTAGCCGTTTTTTTGATGAAAGAACTTGAACAAATCGCCTTATCGAAAGGCATTTCGAAGAATTTCTTGGTAGCCACCGAAGAAGGCAGCTACTTATACCAATCTTTGGGTTGGAAATTGGAAAGCCTTTATACCTCAGTCGTTATCGAAAATTAGCCATTTACATATAAAAAACATTGAAGCGGTGGCCATCGGGGTCGGCAAAAACAAAGCCATAATAGCCTTCGCCGAATTCCTCAGGCTGTGTAATGAGCTTTCCGCCGGCGTTTTCAACTTCTTTGGCCCAGTCGTCAGCTTGTGCTTTGCCAGGTGCAGCAATCGTAAATATGACTTCGTTTGCATGTTGAGGATCGGCAAATTTGGCCTTGGTATTTTTTTCGAGAATATCCTTCAAAAAAAAGTGGATGATGAAATTGTTCTCGGCAAATATAAAGCTGGTTAATTCGCTGTTGGCGCCATTAGGTTTAAACCCAAGTGCTGTATAGAACGCCGTGGTTCGCTCGAGATTGCTTACGCCCAGATTGGCCCAAATCATTTTTGGTTTCATAAGATTTTATTGAAGAGTTAAAAAAATCAATTACCGGTTTATGATAACCGCTTTTACAAAGCTATTGTTTAGCAAAATAATAACGACGGTATAAAACAGACGATTGACAGGTGTATTTGAGACAAATAAAAGATTATTAGGCTGTTTGTTGCTCTAATTTCATAGCAATACAATTGTCCTATAATGTTTGCGTTATGTTAAGTAGGCGCCCCTTTAAGGTTTTTCTTTTCTCTGGCCCCCTTGCGAAAGCTCCCTTTGCGTGAGGGATAGGAGCGGTTACCCCACAGCGAGGTACGAGCGAGGAGTAATAGCGGATAGCCCGACCCCTGCCTTGCACCAACATTCATTTTTTGTACTGAAAGGAGCAGGGCAGGGGGCACGCCCAAATTACAGACAATGTGCCTGTTGTTATGTGCAGTAATATTATTATCCAAAGCGCCTGTGGCGGAGCCACGGCGCAAGGGTGGCGGGTGGGTGTTGCGGGGTTTCAATCGGCGGAGCCTAGTTACCTTTCTTTGGTTTTGTTACTTTAGATAAGGTTCTAAGAATTTGCCCTATTAAGGTTTCGAAATGTTCAAAAGAGCATACAAAATGTTGAGAATAATATTTTCTCAAAGTTGAATTAAACGCACGGTCTAATTCCCAGCATGTATTAATTGGAGAGTTGTATATTCCGTATTTCTTATGCTTCAATGTCTCTTGAAATGTCTCAAATTCACTTAGGTTTTTATTACGTTCTCTTTCACTATAAAAGTCTCCGAAAATTTCTTTGTGATGTTCCGTAAAATCAGGCCCGATCTCAGAATAACATATTAGGTAAGGAACCTTTTTTGCCAACGCATCAATGTTTTCAATGTTCCTCATTTTATCAATAGAGAAATCTTGGTTGAAAATGTACAACTCCGCATTTGTTACTAAAATGGAAACTATGAAAGATGGTTTTGCATCAACCAAATGCCCAATCAAATTAGATTCAATGTTTTCTTTTACCAAGTAAGGTAAAGCAAACTTCAATTGGGAAAGCCCATGGCGAATATCTTTATCAAACACTTCGCCATTTGTTGTGCTTATCTCTATCCCCTTTAATGCGCAATCAAATTTATCTTCGAAAGAATAGATAAAATCTTTCTTGGTTTCAACGGTTGAAAATTCAGCTAAAGATTTAATAGTGCAACCAAGAGTAATTGCAGAAAATTCAGGTTTATTAACTTCTGGAAGAAAAACCCATTTTTTGCCTTCATCTCTGTACTTACACTCTGCAAGCAGGGTTAAATTAGCATCAACTCGATGTTCTGTATCAAGAGGAAATAAAAAAAAACCTTTAATGTCGGTAGAAAATTCCTTTTTCAATTCACCATCCTTTCTAAAGTAAGAATAATCGAATGATACACTAAAATCGAAATTTGATAAGGTTTTTGCTATTTCGTATTCTAAGGGTAAGCTTGATGATAGAAGCCGGCTCTTCCATTTTTTTGTTTCAGTCATTAATTTTTCTTTTATAAAAGTGCTATGATTATTCAGAA
>JBCNPG010000306.1:0-4723 GCA_039593445.1 Pedobacter sp. | reverse complement strand
TTTATGTGGCTACCGGGTCTTTTGACCTCGATGCCATCCATAAATACTTGGTAGAGCATAATACGGTTCCTACGCTGTTTTACCCAGGCGTGATCCTGATCATGATCGGACTATGCTTTAAGGTAGGCGCTGCGCCTTTCCATTTCTGGACACCAGATGTATACGAAGGGGCGCCATCGCTTATTACAGCCTTTATGTCTACGGTAGTTAAAACTGCCGGCTTTGCAGCTTTCTTAAGACTGTTCAGCACCGCTTTCGAGCCTTTGCATGATTTCTGGACACCAGTTTTGACCTGTATCGTGGTCATCACCTTGTTCATTGGCAATATTACCGCATTGTACCAAAAAAGCTTTAAGCGCATGTTGGCCTACTCGAGTATCTCGCATGCAGGCTATTTGCTGTTTGCTTTGGTGGTATTGACGCAAAACTCGGCCAATAACGTACTGGTTTACGCGGCAGCCTATACTTTTGCCAGTATCATTGCCTTTGCAGTATTGATCATGGTGAAGCAAAAAACGGGTGGTGATAGTTTCGACAGTTTTAATGGTCTGGGCAAGAAAAATCCGCTGGTGGCCTTTGCCTTAACAGTTGCCATGCTATCGCTGGCAGGTATACCGCTTACCGCTGGCTTTATGGGCAAATACCTCATGTTTATGAATGTGATGGACAATTATCAGGTAATTTTGGTCGTAATCGCCATTATAAACGCTTTAGTAGGCTTCTATTATTATTTTAGGGTGATCATTGCCATGTACTTTAAAGATGGCGCAGAAGTCTCGCTCGAAGCCCCATCACAGTATAAAATCGTATTGGTACTTGCCGTTATCGTAACCCTGCTATTGGGCGTTTATCCGTCGCTCATTTTAAATTTGATATAGCATAACGATATAGATTATTATTTGTAGTTTTACGAATAATTGAACTATGCAAGAATTCTGGAATTCAGTACAGCATTTTATAGATCCTGAAAAACTGCTCAAAGAGGGGGGATTTTATGTGGTATTGTTCGTTATTTTTGCCGAAACCGGGCTTTTCTTCGGTTTCTTTTTACCTGGTGATTATCTGTTGTTCTTGGCAGGCATGTTTGTAGCCACAGGCAGGCTCGATGTCAATATTACCGTGTTGGTGCTGGGCCTTTGTGCAGCGGCCATCCTGGGCAATTTTACAGGTTACTGGTTTGGCCGCAAAACAGGACCGGTACTGTATAAGCGGAAAGATACCTTCTTTTTTAAGAAAAGGTACCTGGTGGCCGCCGAACGCTATTACCGCAAACAAGGTGCTTTTGCGCTCATTATGGGCAGGTTTGTGCCCATTGTACGTACTTTTGCGCCTATTTTTGCAGGGGTTGTTAAGCTCGATGTAAAAAAGTTTGCACTTTATAACATTGTTGGCGCAATATTATGGATAGCATCCTTAACTTTGTTGGGATATTTTTTGGGCAGGAAGTTTGCCACACAAATTGAAGAATATTTGGTTTATATAATAATAGGTTTCATCGTCATCACCACCATTCCACTGATTATCACCTTTGTGAAAAAACAGGTTTTGGGAGCTGGCGAGACAGATGGAACAGAGAATGAAGAAGTAGAAAAATGAGTAAAGACAGCTATCACCCGTGGCATAGTGTTTCTCCAGGCAAAAACGTGCCGGAGGTTGTGAATGCAATTATAGAAATTCCTAAAGGTTCAAAAGCAAAATACGAAATCGATAAAGACTCTAACCTGATCAAATTAGACAGGGTATTGTTTTCTTCGGTCATGTACCCTGCAAACTATGGGTTTATTCCGCAGACTTATTGCGATGATAACGATCCATTGGATATATTGGTGCTTTGCTCGGTTGACGTATATCCGATGACCATTATCGAAGCGAAGGTAATTGGCGTTATGCACATGGTAGACAATGGCGAGCAGGATGATAAGATTATTGCGGTAGCCAAAAACGATATGTCGGTAAACTACATCAACGACTTGCACGAACTGCCTCCACATACCATGAAAGAAATTGTAAAGTTCTTTCAGGATTATAAGGCTTTAGAAGAGAAAAAGGTAACGATTGAACACCTGCTAGGGGTGCGATATGCTCATAAGGTTATTAATGAGAGTATCGAATTATATGATAAAACATTTGGAAAATTAGCTTAATGGGCTGGGATCTATTCTGGACTTTCTTTTTAGTTGCGCTGAACGGCTTTTTTGTGGCCGCAGAATTTGCTATTGTTAAGGTTCGGGGTTCTCAAATTGAAATCAAGGCAAAATCTGGTAGCCGTGTAGGCAAAATGGCCAAACACATCATCCATAACCTGGATGGCTATTTGGCGGCTACGCAGCTGGGCATCACCTTGGCTTCGCTGGGCTTGGGCTGGGTGGGCGAACGCGTTATGCACGACCTGATCCACGATGGACTGAAAAACCTGGGCATGAGCGAAACCTTCATCAGCTCGGCATCAACCGTCATTGCCTTTTCCATCATCACCATTATGCACATCGTATTTGGCGAATTGGCGCCAAAATCGTTGGCCATTCAAAGGCCGGTAGCCACTACGCTATTTGTTTCTTTGCCATTGCAGGGCTTTTACTTTATCGGAAGGCCTTTTATCTGGCTCTTGAATGGTTTTGCAAGGATTGTACTCAAGCTATTTGGCATCAACACTGCCGATGGGCACGAATCGCTACATAGTACTGAAGAGCTGCAATACCTGTTAGACCAAGGCAAGGAAAGTGGGGCCTTAGATACCAATGAGCACGAACTGATCAAAAACGTATTCGATTTTAACGAGCGCGTGGTGAAAAACATCATGGTGCCCCGTACCAAGATATCGAGTATAGAGCTAGATACGCCAAAAGAGGAAGTGGTACAGAAAATCATTGCCGAGGGCTATTCGCGGATGCCGGTTTACGATGAGATCATCGATAAGATCATCGGTATTGTACATGCCAAAGATATTTTGCCTTTATTGGCCGGCAACAAGGAGTGGGCTTTAACCGATATCATCCGTAAGCCTTACTTCGTGCCCGAAACCAAAAAAATCAACGACCTGTTGAGCGAACTGCAACAGAAGCGCATCCAGATTTCCATTGTAATCGATGAGTTTGGCGGTACCGCAGGCATGGTAACGCTCGAAGATATCGTGGAAGAAATTGTGGGCGAGATCCAAGACGAATATGACGAGGAAAAGCCAACCGTAGAAAAGATTTCGGATACCGAATTTATCATCAACGCCTATGCAACGGTTTACGATGTAAACGAGCATTTGCCACATGACTTGCCGGAAGATGAAGACTTTGACACCGTAGGCGGTTTGGTTTCGCACGCTTTTGGCAGAATTCCTGAGGTTGGCGATAGCGAAGAGTGCTATGGCTATCTTTTCACGATCCTTAAAAAGACGGAACAGAACATCGAAACCATCAAGCTCGAGCTGGTTATCCAAAAGAGCGATATGGTTGATAACCATTAATCCCCCACATTATGCATATCTTCTATACACCGGATATTGCATCGGCCAATTATACGCTTAACGAAGAAGAAAGCAAACATTGCAGCAAGGTGCTTCGCTTGGGTGTAGGTGATGTTGTACAGTTGATAGATGGGCGTGGCGGTTTTTACGAAGCCGAAATCAGCGCAGTAAGCAAGAAGCATGTCGATTTAAGGGTAATCGGCAGTCAACAGGAATATGGCAAGCGTAACCATCATTTGCACATAGCTGTGGCACCTACCAAAAACATCGATCGTTTGGAGTGGTTTTTAGAAAAGGCAACCGAGATTGGCATAGACGAAATCACGCCCATTATTTGCGACCGTTCCGAACGCCGTATGATTAAGGAAGAACGACTCGACAAGGTCATCACTTCGGCGGTAAAGCAATCGCTTACGGCTTATCATCCGCAGCTTAATCCGGCCATAGCGCTCACCGATTTCCTCAAAAAGGAAGTTTCGGCCAATAAACTCATTGCCCATTGCATGGATGGCGATAAAGCCTATGCCAAGGACTTGGTAAAGGCACATGAATCTTATGTGGTGCTCATTGGTCCCGAAGGTGATTTTACGGCTGCAGAACTGGAGCTCGCTTTGCAAAATGGCTACAAACCTGTAACTTTAGGACAGACGCGTCTAAGAACGGAGACAGCGGCCCTGTATGCCTGTTTTGAGCTTAATTATATCAACAGATGATTAGATCAGTTGTCAGTTTTCAGTTTTCAGTTTTCAGTAAGCTAAAGAAATTGGTGCCTATTTCCTGTTTCCTATTGGCTATTTTATTTCTAGTCAGCTTTAAAGCACCCACGTATAAAATGGGCAAACTAAAATACAGTGGCGGTGGCGACTGGTATGGCAACCGCACGGCTTTGCCCAACTTGATCGATTTTTGCAATAAGAATATCAATACCAACTTTGCGCCCGATGAAGGCATTGTGGAAGTAGGCAGTGCCGAATTGTACAACTTTCCCTTTGTGTACATGACAGGCCATGGCAACGTGATTTTTAGCGACCAGGAAGCGGCCAACCTGAGGAAATATTTGATCGGGGGCGGTTTTTTGCACATCGACGATAATTACGGGCTCGACAAGTTCATCAGGCCCCAAATGAAAAAGGTTTTTCCCGAACTGAGCTTTGTAGAACTTCCCGCTGATCATAAACTGTATAACCAGAAATTCAAGTTTCCGGCAGGATTGCCCAAAATACACGAACACGACGGCAAACTTCCCCAACTCAATGCCCTGATCTG
>JBCNPG010000305.1:0-4725 GCA_039593445.1 Pedobacter sp. | reverse complement strand
GCGACGAGGACCCTTCCTATCAAGGAGGAAGCTACCTCTTTGTGCAGCAATACATCCACGATCTCAGCGCATGGAAATCGCTTTCGGTAGAAGAGCAGGAAAAAGTAATTGGCCGATCTAAGGAGCAGGATATTGAAATGAGCGATGAGGTAAAGCCCAAAAACTCGCATATTGCCCTGGCCAACGTGGGCGACGATTTCAAGGTGGTGAGAGACAACATGCCCTTCGGAAATGTGGCTACCAATGAGATGGGCACCTATTTTATCTGCTATGCCAGCACTTTCAGTACCGTTGAAAAGATGCTGAAAAATATGTTTATCGGTAATCCGGAAGGAAATTACGACCGCATATTGGACTTCAGTACCGCAAAAACGGGCTCTCTGTTCTTTGCGCCAAGCTTGGATATGCTTGATGAATTTGGAGGCTAACCATCGATTCGCTTAAGAACCTGCTTTGATTGTCCGTTTAATTTTAGGGAAATATTAGACATAAAGTATAGATAAGTATTGTTATATTCAGAGGATGGAATACGTTGATTATTACAAAATCCTGGGCGTAGCTAAAGATGCATCTGCAGACGATATCAAAAAGGCCTATCGTAAGCTGGCTAGAAAGCATCACCCAGACCTAAATCCGGATAATGCAGAGGCCGAAAAGCTCTTTCAGCAGCTTAACGAAGCGAATGAGGTGCTTAGCGATCCGGAAAAAAGAAAAAAATACGACCAATACGGTGCCGACTGGAAACATGGGGAGCAATATGAAGAAGCACGCCGCCAGCAACAGTCGCAAAGCCATGCCAGCCAGGGAAATCCGTTCGGCCAGGGCTACGGCAGCCAGCATTTTTCATTCGAAGACGATGGTGGCGATTATTCTGACTTTTTCGCCTCGATGTTCGGCAACCGCGGAGCCGGGCGCAAAACACAGTTCAAGGGTCAGGATTACAGAGCCGCTGTTCAACTGAACCTGACCGATGTTTTCAAGACACAAAAACAAACATTTACGGTTGACGGCAAAAACATACGGATTACGGTCCCGGCGGGGATTGAAGATGGGCAGGAAATCAAGATTGCTGGTTATGGTGGCAACGGCACAAATGGAGGGCCTAAAGGCGATCTTTACATTACCTTCAACATCAAAAACGATACGGATTTTGTCCGTAAGGGCAACGACCTCTATGTGAAACAGCCATTGGCACTCTATAAGGCCATGCTGGGCGGCGACCAAACCATCAATACCTTAGCCGGTACAGTCAAGTTGAAAATTGCCCCAGAAACACAAAACGGGGCCAAAGTCCGTTTAAAAGGCAAAGGCATGCCCGTGTATAAAAAAGAAGGTGCTTTCGGCGATCTCTATGTAACCTTTGAGATCGAAATTCCGAAAAACCTGTCGGAAAAAGAGAAAGAATTGTTTAATCAATTGGCAGCAGAACGCCACACCAGTTAATTATGGCTACAAGTAAGAAAATATCCGTCGATCAGCTATGTATGTACTATGAGGTCGAGACAGATTTTGTATATGCGTTAAATGACCATGGCTTGATCACCTTGACCAAGTCGAAAAAAGGTTATGAAATCCATTTTGAGCACCTTGGCGATTTTGAAAGGCTTGTACATCTCCATTACGAGCTAGAAATCAACATGGAAGGCCTTGAGGCCATTACCCACCTGCTTGACCGCGTCAAGCTATTGCAGCAAGAGATCAAACAGTTAAGAAAAAAAGGGGGGCACGAAGCCTGATTCTCCAAATCATAATTTGGTTTTATTAGAGATTGGGATATTGGCTTAGATCACGATTAATGAAAGGATGCGGAATGAATGAGAAAGGCCCCACCCATCCCGTACCAATTTATTTTAATTTGATCCTGACCCCGGCGTTGATTACCACTCCATCCATCGGCGCATAAACATCCCTGAACTTTGGCTTGGCCATGGTACCGGTATAAATATCGTCCCAGCGACTCTGCCTGCGGTCTGTTAAATTTTCTGCGTTGACAAACAAATCCAAATGTTTCCACATTTTCTGTACCAGCAAGCCAAAGGTGATAAATTGCCTGCCTTGGGTACCGTCGCTTAGCAACTGAGAGCCCGTATAAAAACTTTCGGCCCCAAAGCGAAAACTGCCTTCGACCTCGTAGGTGGCATCAAAACTGAACCGATGTTTCGGCGTCAATGGCTGCGTGCCAAACTGGCCATTTTCATTAAACTTGGTATCTGTATAAGTATAGCCCAGGTATAGCCCAAGCTCATCAATTGCTACTTTAAGATTTGTTTCTGCCCCCTGTGTCCTTACATATCCTGGGGCATTCAGAAAAGCATTGTTTTCAAGCATCAGCGGATGGTTTACTTTGGTAAGGAAGAATAACTGATTGACACTTAGCCAAGCGTCGCCTATCGCTGTTTTATAGTTGATATCGCCGTTTAGGCCATAAGACTTCTCTGCCTTCAACTGGCTATTCATCAAAGGCTGCAGATCCACATAATTTTCCTGTTCGCTCCGGTCGTTAAATGGTGTAGGCATTTTATACCCCAGGCCACCACCAATTCTGCTGGTTAATTGCTTGCTGATCTTGAACAAAGCATTTAGCCTTGGCAACAGAAACAGACCGTTAGAAGCGTCGTTAGCCGCAGGATGGTTGTAGTCCATCCGTAGTCCACTCTCTATGGAAAACCAATCCATTGCTTTATAGACATGCTGAATAAAAGCGCCCAGCGTAGTTTGGCTGTAACCCATATCCTTTAGCGAATGCTGGCTGTCAAAACGATCGGTCACCACATTAATTCCCGCCACCCAGTTTAATTTTTCCTTATTGCTGACATAGTTGACCTCACTAAAGGATGACAACTGTTTGCCTCCAAAATCCGATTCAGACAGGTGCAGTTGACGATCGAAATAGCCAACGGTATTTTTGACGTTGATACTGCTTGATTGGTCTATGTTATGCGTAAAGGAAAACTGTGTGGAAAACCTCAATGTTCTATTCCGTTCAAAATATTGATGTTCGGAACTGGCATTGCCACGGATAACCTCAATATCGCCACCAAACCGGTTTTCATATGTTGTATTCACGCCAAACCATCCCGAATTATTTCTATCAAGATATAGAAAGACCTTTGGATTAAATGTAAGGCGATTGGTTTGGGGAATGGCCGTAAATCCAGTATTCGAAGGATCATAGGCATGGCTGTAATTATAGGCGCCAAATATGGTTGCTCCGATATGTTTCCATTTCTGGCTATAAAAACCGCTCAGGTCGGCACTTTTTGTATTCGAAGTATTCAGAAGAAAAGTAGTTTCTGCCCGGTCTGGGGTCTTCGTAATGAGGTTAACCAAGCCGGCAATTGCTCCCCCGCCATACAGCGTAGAAGCCGAGCCTTTGATAAACTCTACCTGTTTGAGGTCGAGCGGACTAACCTGTAACAAACTTAAGCCTCCCGAAAAGCCCTGATACATGGGCATGCCGTCTTGTAGCAGCTGCGTATACTTGCTATCCAGCCCCTGAATGCGAAAACTTGCATTTCCACTTACCATGGAAGTTTGTTGAACATGGATGCCAGTGGCTTCGCCGAGCAACATTTTAATATCGCCTGGCCTCATCGTACTTTTTTCGTCGAGTTCTTCCAAAGGCAGGGCTTCAATACGAGTTGGAATGTCGCGCAGATTCTGGCTCATGCGGGTGGTTTGTATGATAACTTCATCCAGCTGGTCTGATTGGGGCTCAAGCCCAAATTCAATAAGCTGTTCCGGATGCGTTAACGGAAAGCTGATGTTTTTTTCCTGTTTGCCAAAACCGATATAGGAGGCTGCGATTTCAAACCTGCCATTTGGGATATGGTTAATGGTGATCAAACCACTGGTATCGGACGTAACGGCTATTTTTAAAGCAGGTATGGCGACAGTTGCTCCTTTAAGCACCTCTTTGGTTCTGTCATTGCGAACCACTGCCTTGAATGTATTTTGTGCATCGGCGCAAAAAGACAATATAATCAATAGGGTAATAATGAAAATTTGTTTCATAAAATAGGATAAGCCCATTACTGTATGCAATACAGCAACTTGGGCACGTAAAAAGATGGGAAATAATAAAGCCTAGAGGCTATAGCTGAAAACTACAGTTGGCCTAGAGGGGGCCTTAAAAGCTCATTATGAAAATCTGTGGTAGGCGATGCATGATCAAAACTAGCATATCCCCTAAAAATCCTGAATGGACTTGCCAAACTGAAACAAAGACTAGAAAAAATAACATTCAATGAGCTGGCTTCATGCTTGAACTGCACATTATTGTTGTTATTTTGTGTTTTATCTTTTTTATTGTTGCCAAAAATTTCTTTTCCGTGTAAAAGATAGTCACCAATAAAATCAGCTACGCTTAATTCGTCAGGTGTGGCAATACGGGTATAGTTCCGATACATATCTGGAATATCCTTCACCAAGGAGAAATCTCCCAATGGCAATATGACACTGCCTGTTAGGAACAAAAAAGCCAGAAAGCAACTAAACCACTTCTTGATCATTGTAGCACAAAGATAATGAAACCTGATGCATTTCGCCTCTAGGTATTTTAATATATGCTAAACGAGACGAATTAGCTCTAATTACAGAGATTTCGTTACAAATCCCAGTAATCAGGCTACATCTGTTTCGGTTATCATCCACATCTTTGTATCCTAAACAGCTATCATTGTGAACATTATGAAAATCTTAATTGTCGTAACCAATATCAGCGTC
>JBCNPG010000304.1:0-4733 GCA_039593445.1 Pedobacter sp. | reverse complement strand
GAGCTGCGCTACCAAAACGAGCCTGCACGCCATAAACTGTTGGATATGATTGGCGATTTGGCTTTGGGAGGCGTTCACCTGAAAGGCCACATCATGGCCGCCAGGCCAGGACACGCCGCCAACGTAGCCTTTGCCAAAAGGATAAAGGCCGCCATCAAAAAAGAAAAAGGCAAAAAAATCCAAAAAATATACGATCCTAATACCAAGCCGATCTTCGATGTGGTGCAGGTAATGGATATGTTGCCGCACAGGCAACCGTTCTTGTTTGTAGATAAGGTAATCGAAATCTCAAAAACGCACGTTGTTGGCGTAAAGAACGTAACCATGAACGAAGAGTTCTTTAAAGGACACTTCCCGGGCGCCCCGGTAATGCCGGGCGTGCTGCAGATTGAATCAATGGCCCAGGTAGGCGGCATTTTGGTGCTCAGCACCGTGCCAGATCCAAGAAACTACCTGACCTATTTCCTTAAAATAGACAATGTGCGCTTCAGGGCGCAAGTAGTGCCGGGAGATACGATCGTATTCAGGTGCGATTTGATGGAGCCGATGCGCAGGGGCATCGCCCAGATGAAAGGCGTAGGCATGGTTGGCGATAAAGTAGTAGTAGAGGCCGAAATGATGGCCCAAATAGTAAAAGTTAAAGACAGCGAAACAGCATAATGATACAACCCTTAGCATACATACACCCCCAGGCAAAAATTGCAGATAATGTAGTTGTTGAGCCATTTGCGGTAATCCATAAAGACGTAGAAATTGGCGAAGGTACTTGGATTGGGTCTAACGTGGTCATTATGGACGGTGCGCGCATCGGCAAAAACTGCCGCATTTTCCCGGGTTCGGTAATCTCGGGCATTCCGCAGGATTTAAAGTTTGCCGGCGAAGTAACTACCGCAGAAATTGGCGACAATACCACCATCCGCGAATGCGTAACCATTAACCGTGGCACCAAAGACAAATGGAAAACGGTAATTGGCAGCAACTGTCTGATCCAGGCTTATTCGCACATTGCGCACGACTGCGAAGTGGGCAACAATTGTATCTTTTCGAACAGCACCACCTTAGCCGGGCACATTACCATTGGCGATTATGTGGTGTTGGCAGGCTTGGTAGCCATCCACCAGTTTGTGAAAGTGGGTTCGCATGCCTTTGTAACCGGCGGTTCGTTGGTGCGTAAAGATGTGCCACCTTATGTAAAGGCGGCAAGGGAACCACTTTCTTATGTGGGGATCAACTCGGTGGGCTTGCGCCGTAGAGGCTTCTCGCCAGAAAAGATCAACGAGATACAGGAAATTTACAGGGTACTTTTTGTAAAGAACAACAACGTAACCAAGGCGTTGGATATTATTGAAGCAGAATTTCAGCCAACCGAAATCCGCGATGAGATTGTTGATTTTATCCGCAATTCGAACCGTGGCGTAATGAGGGGCTTCGGAACCAGCAGCTAAAACAACTGGGGCTTTGCTTATCCCTAATCATTAATGGAAATCAGGCTCGATCATATCGGCAGGCGCTTTAACAAGGAATGGATCTTCAGAAATGTAGATTATCGCTTTGTTTCTGGTCAAAAATATGCGGTTTTGGGGCCAAATGGCTCTGGAAAATCGACTTTGCTGAGCATTCTGCTGGGCAACCTCACGCCATCCGAGGGCAGGTTGCAATACAGCGATCCCGATACGCCGGTAGAAAAAGTGTACCAGTATCTGAGCTTTGCCGGGCCTTACCTCGATTTGGTGGAAGAATTTACCCTAACCGAAACCATCAACTTTCATTTCCAATTTAAAAACTATGCCCAAGGCCTCGATGCCAAAACATTGATTGACATTTTGGGGCTTGAAAAAGCGAAGGACAAAGCCTTGAAGCATTTTTCGTCGGGCATGAAACAACGCACCAAGCTGGCTTTGGCCTGTTGTGCAGATACGCCGATCTTGATTTTGGACGAACCTACCTCCAACCTCGACGAACAGGGCGTGGCCTGGTATCATGAGCTGATGGACCGGTTTGCCAACAACAGAATCACGGTTATTGGCTCCAATCAGGCGCACGAATACGATTTTTGCGAGCATCGGCTGAGCATAACGGATTATAAGTGATCTCCGCTACAAATACATGGCCCTGGCTGCATTTTGGACTAAACAAACCGGCAAGCGGTTGATTTTTCGACGCACAAGTGCAACCAGGTTGCCGACTAAGGCACATAAAGCCGCACAAAATTGATAAAGCCAGTCGGATAATCTGGCCAAAAATAAATACCTTTACACGAGAAATTTTAGTCAAAAAATGGCCTATTTCTGTTTAAAAGCAACATTAAAAAATATTTTAAAATTACTATTGTATAATTAAAAAATAGTCTATACCTTTGCGCCACGAAAAAGCGACATAGGAATAGGCGCAATTTTCAAACCAAATGGCAAAAGCATCAGACATTAAAAACGGCAACATTCTTCGCTTCAACGGAGATTTGGTACAGGTAGAAGAATTTATTCACCGTACGCCGGGCAATTTAAGGGCTTTCTATCAAGCTAAAATGCGCAATGTTAAAACTGGAAAATCGGTAGAATACCGTTTCCGTGTTGACGAAGAGGTAGAGATTTGCCGTGTGGAAACCAACGACTACCAATATCTTTACGAAGATGGCGATTCGTTGGTGGTAATGGACAACACCAGCTATGAGCAATACACCGTGCCTAAATTCTTGTTTGGCGAAGGCGTAAAGTTCTTGAAAGAAGGATTAAACGTAATCGTTGCCTTTGAAAGCGACGAGCCGATCATGGCGCAATTGCCTTCGAACGTGGAGTTGGAAATTACCTATTCTGAGCCTGCAGTAAAAGGTAATACTTCTACCAACGCGATGAAATACGCAACTGTAGAAACAGGGGTAGAAATTAAAGTCCCAATGTTCATTAACCAAGGCGACAAAGTTAAGGTTGATACACGCACTGGAGACTATATTGAAAGAGTAAAATAATAAATTTTCATAGTTTAGTTTTAGGTTTAGGTTGATTGTGGCTTCGGAGTGGTTCCCGAAGCCATATTTTTTTTATATTGGTCCAAACCCCAACCGCCATGCGCAAAGCCGACCTCCGCAAACAATCCCTGTTGCAACGAAATTCGTTGAGCGAAGCAGAACTAGCCACGCTCAACCAAAAGCTGCTGGAGCGCTTTAAAACGCTCGATTTTTCAGGTATACGGAGCCTTCATATCTTCCTGCCTATTCTTCGGCACAAAGAACCCAATACTTTTTTGCTCATCGACTGGTTGTTGCAAAACCATCCCGAAATCAAGGTCATCGTGCCGAAAGCCGATTTCGAATCGAACCTGATGAGCCATTTCCATTACCGGGATCAATCAGACCTTGCCCTCAACCACTTTGACATACCTGAGCCGCAAAACGCCGAGGCTTTTGAGGGAACGCCCGATATGGTAATTGTGCCTTTATTGGCTTTTGACGAAAAAGGCTACCGCGTGGGCTATGGCAAGGGCTTTTACGACCGCTTTTTGGAAAATTTAGATACCCAAAAAATAGGATTGTCTTTTTTTGATGCGGCAGCACAAATTAATGACGTACATTTGAATGATATCCGCTTGGATAAATGTATTACCCCCGAACGAATTATCGACTTTACGCTTAACCACCATGGACAAGGACTTTAAAATTACCTCTGCCAAGCAGTACGAAGAAACCATGATCACCATTTTCGAGATGCAGGAGCAGGAAGAACCCCTCAGCGCCCAGCAAAAGGCCGACATGGAAATCATGCTAAAAGCTGCCGAGCGTTATGAAGCGGAAGAATTGTAGACTCGATTAAGTTTTTTTAAACTAATCAAGTCTACTGGTTCATTGGCTCATGGGTTCATTAGTTGTAGAAGGCTTAAGGCTTCTTCTTAATCGTTTCCAGCAAATCGGCCAGTTCCTTTACCTTTTCCGGATATTGATCGGCCAAGTTGTTTTTCTCGGCCATGTCTGCTGTTAAGTGATACAATTGTGGTGCGGCCGAATTGCCTGTTTCTATATCAACCAACTGATCAAGGGCAGGTCCATTGTTTGGCGAAATGTATTTCCAGCCATCTTTGACCAGCGATAGTGAACGGGAGTGCTTAACCAATGTTGTACGGCCTTTATCGCTCTTGCCCAACAGGGCATCTAGCGTATTTTCGCTGTCTGTAGCTTCACCGGCTGGTATTTTCACGTTGAGCAGCTTGGCCAAAGAGGCCACCAGGTCTATTTGGCAAACCATGGCCGAAGAAACGCCAGGCTTAACCGTTCCGGGCCAATTCACAATAAAAGGAACCCGTGTTCCAGCCTCGAGCGAGCTATATTTGCCTCCTCTCAAAGGTCCTGTCGGCGTATGTCCGTTCAGTTGGGTTACAGCCTCGTCTTGGTAGCCATCGTCTAATACGGGGCCATTATCGCTGCTGAAAATAATCAAGGTATTCTTGCTTTGTCCGCTTGCTTCCAATTGCTTCATGATTTCGCCTACGGTCCAATCCAGTTGCAAAATGGCATCGCCACGGTAGCCCAAGCCGCTTTTGCCTTTGAACATCGTAGCAGGCATGCGTGGCACGTGAGGTTCGGTTAGGCAGAAATAAAGAAAATAGGGCTTAGTCTTGTGCTCGACAATGAAGTTTTTGGCTTTGGTTAAAAAGGTGGTCGACACCTCTTCGTCAACCCAGCGCGCCTTTTGTCCGCCACTCATGAAGCCAATTCGACCAATGCCGTTTACAATGGTCGCATC
>JBCNPG010000303.1:0-4734 GCA_039593445.1 Pedobacter sp. | reverse complement strand
GATTTTACCATGGATGGCAACAGCCACTGGGGCTTATGCTTGTTGTAATAGGCCTGCAGGTCTTTATCAAACTTCGATATAATCTCTTGTTTGGCATCTTCATCAAGTGATGAAAGGGCCAACTCTAAAAACAAAATAGCTTTTTGCTTTTCGAAAAACAGGCCTGCCACCTTACCTACTTCGGCCAGGCTAACAACTTCATCGTGAGGTTTGGTTAAAACATTGTAAAACCTGCCGCCATTATCTAAACTATCAATGGCTTCGGCCGAATTTTTAAACGTGATGATCTTTTCCATCAATGACAACTATTTTTGTTCGGGTTTCTGGATCAGGCAAACCGCATAAGCAACTACGCCTTCCTCCCTGCCTATAAAACCCATTTGCTCGTTGGTGGTAGCTTTGATTGAAATATCTTCTATATCCAAGGCTATCGCTTCGGCGATATTAGCCTGCATTTGTGGAATATGCGGATTTATTTTGGGGGCCTCGAGGCACAACATGGCATCGATGTTGCCAATCTGCCAATCTTTTTCCTGCAAAAGCTTAACGGTTTCCTGCAGGAGCACTAGACTGCTGATGCCCTTCCACCTGGGATCGGTATTCTTAAAATGGAAGCCGATATCCCTGAGGTTGGCAGCGCCCAAAAGTGCATCGCAAATGGCATGCAACAACACATCGGCATCAGAATGCCCATAGGCGCCTTTATGGTGCGCCAAATTCACGCCTCCAACTACAAATGGATGATTGTCTTTTAATTGGTGAACATCAAAACCAAAACCTACCTTGATTTTCATTTATTTCGTATTTCCGAAGTTGAACAGCAAGCTAAACCTTAGGGTATTAGCCAGCGGACTTTTTTGTGGATTGGCCAGCAAATAGGCGAAATCCATGTTGAAGATATTATATTTTAGGCCTGCACCCAAAGTTACATAACGACGATCTCCCTTTTGTGGCGATTCGTAAAAATAGCCTGCACGGAGCGCGAACTGCTGGTTATACCAATATTCTACGCCGGTGCTGATGCTGACTTCCTTAAGCTCTTCGCTAAAGCCACCGGGCGCATCGCTAAAAGAACCGAAAATACCTGCCGGAACCGAGCGGTCGGGATCGCGGCCCGAAATAATATTGCCATTCGAATCCCTGATCGGTTGGGTAGGCACCATCAGCTTGTTGAAATCGAGCGCCAAGGTAAACTGGTTATAATCGTCGATAATGAGCGTAGAAGCGCCTCCGATTTTCATATTGGTTGGCAGAAAAAACTTCTCGCCTCCATCAACATAGCCAATTTTGGTTCCGATATTCGAAAAATTGGCCCCTGCGCCAATAATGGCATCCTTGCCAAACATCACGGTTTGCTTTCTGTAATAAGCCGAAACATCAACCGCAAAGGCCTTGCCCGCACGTGTTTGCTGTCCGGCCGCAAACTGTCCAGAAGATAGGTTCGAATAGATAAAGCGACCAGTAGTGCCCAGGGCAAATTCATCGCCAAAGCGGCGCGAATAGGTCGCATCAAATGCAAACTCATTCGGGCTATAAATGCCTAAATCCTGTTGGTTGGCATCGGTTAGCTGGATTTGCCCCAGCGAAAAATAACGTAGGGATCCTCCCAAAGTGCTTTGGTCGTTGATCTTGTAAAATCCACTGATGTAGGCAAGGTTGATATCAGGCACCAAGCTCTTTAGCCAAGGACTATAGGAAGCCGAAAAGCCATAAGGCAATTCCAAAAAGGACAATTTTGAAGGATTGATACTCATGGAATTGGCATCTGGCAATGCCGCCACTCCTGCTTCGCCCATGGCACCTGCCCTGGCATCGGGCGTGATCAGCAAAAAGGGAACTGCCGTGATGATATTGTTAGACTGACTGCCATTGGTTTGCGTACCCGGTTGCACAACCTGCGCCTGTAGCCTGGCACCAAAAAACATGGCTATAGAAAACACGCCTAAAGCTGTTGCGCTAAAGTACTTTAATCTCATCAGTTGAAACAGATATATCAGGTATGCAAGTTAACATAGTGTTTACTAATTTCAAAGCATTAATCCATTTATGACTTTACTAACAGCGACCTGCTAGCAAACAAACGTATTTTTTGATTAAATGTTGCTGTAGCCCATTAAATGCCCAAGCATAGCCACCGATCGCATCTTTACATGCATCCGCACAACAAAACGACCTTAATGCATTTAGCCACAATAAATTAGCAGGACTTACGTTTGTAGGTTTTGTTCTGTTAATGGAGCAAGGGGTATGCCCGATTTTTGGAGTTTAACTCATAAGCAACTAAAAAGTAAGATTTTTTTTGGTGGCCCGCCCTTTTTACGTAATTTTAACGGTTAAGTGTTACAAAGGCACATTTTATGAAAAAAACATACTTATACTCTTTTGCATTCTTGATCAGTTTTACCGTTTTTGCTTCTTGCAAGTCTAAAAACAGCAGCGCGGTATCGAACAAAACCGGATATGCCTACAACAAAAAGGAAAATGGCGGATTCGAGGTGGCAAATAAGTACAAACGTGGCCCCGGTCCTGGATTAGTGGAAATTGAAGGTGGCGAGTTCATCATGGGTGGCAGTGCGGTTGATATTCCGGGCCAAGACATGAGCAATTACAACTACAAACGCGAAGTGACGGTAAGTTCTTTTTACATGGACGATACCGAGGTTTCCAATACCAACTGGTTAGAGTACCTGAACTGGATCAAAAGGAACTTCCCTACCGATGCTCAATATTACTACGAAGAGCTTCCAGATACTTTGGTTTGGCGAAGCCCGCTTTCGTTTAACGAGCCTTATGTAAACAACTACCTGAGGCATCCGGCTTATCAAGACTATCCGGTAGTAGGCGTAAGTGCCAAACAAGCCGAAAGATATTGTGCCTGGAGAACCGATATGGTGAACGAAAAACTTTTGCGCGACAAAGGCTACATGAATTCTTTTGCGACAGTAAATGGCACAGCAACCGGTAGAAACGCTGCCGCTGCTGCCACAGTGCCTAAAAAAGATAAGCCTTTCAATACAGAAATCTATTTGAATGGCCAATACGATGACAAAGGACCTAGGGCTATGCCTGATTTAAATCCGGCGGCTACCGCTAGTGGCAATGCAACCAATGGACGAAGAGGCACAGGTGCAACCAGAAACGTAAGGCTGGAAGATGGTGTAATTCTGCAGCCTTTCCGTTTGCCTACAGAAGCTGAGTGGGAATATGCTGCTTTGGGCCTAATTGGCAATACCCAATATGAAAACGTAAACGAGAAAAAAATCTATCCTTGGAATGGCTTGGGCATTACATCGGCCAAGAAAAAAACCAGGGGATTGATTTTGGCTAACTTTAAAAGAGGCAAAGGCGATTACATGGGCGTTGGTGGCTCGTTGAACGATAAAGCCGCTTTTACACAAAACGTAAAAAGCTATATGCCTAACGATTTCGGCCTTTACAACATGGCAGGAAACGTAAACGAATGGGTAGCCGACGTATATCGCGCCGCTACTTTCGAACAAGCTGACGCCTTGAACCCGTTCAGGGGTAACCAGTTCCAAAACAAAGACAGGGATCCTGTAAACAGCCAGTTAAAACAAAACAAATATGGCAAGCCAGAAATGGTGAAGGCCAACTCTGGTGTTAAACAAACCTGGGAAGAGCTACAGGCCGGAAAAGCGGCTGGCACCAATGGAAGTGCAGCCTACAACGCCGACCAACGTGGCTACCGCGACGAGCAAAGTGCATTATATGGCATTACCACCTTGGTAAACGATAAATCGAGGGTTTACAAAGGCGGCTCATGGAACGACCAGGCACAATGGTTAAATCCGGCCGCAAGAAGGCATCTGCAAGAAGACGAATCCACGGCAGATATCGGTTTCCGTTGCGCCATGACCATGTTGGGTCCATCAGAAATCAAATCAGGTGGCAAGCCTCAATTCAAATCAGGCAAGTAAGCTTAAAACCATAACAAGAAGGCCCGAAAATCGCAGATTTTCGGGCCTTCTTGTTTTACATTTGTAAAGTTTTAGGAACTTCGCAAGTTTATAGCTTTCCTACTAGCTAAAGCTAACGAGCAATTCGTTTTTCTCTACTTTATCGCCTTGTTTTACGGCTATCTTCCTGATCACCCCATCAGTAGGCGATTTAATCATGTTTTCCATTTTCATGGCTTCGAGCACCAAAAGGCTATCGCCCTTCTTCACCTCATCGCCCTCGTTGGCCAATACATTTAACACCAAACCAGGCATGGGTGCCTTTACCTGCTGTATTTTGTTGGTTGCCAGGTTATCCATTCCCAGTTGCTTCAATAGCTGATCGAATTGATCTTTGATGCTAACCGTATACAAATTGCCGTTTACCTTAACCACAGCGGTTTTCTCCTCCTTGTTCAGCTCTACCAATTCTGTCGTGTACGATTTATTTTGATAAAGCACATGCCTGGCCTTTCCGTTTAGCGGAAAACTATCCAGCGCAACCGCCTCGTTATTGATTTTTAACGATTGGTTTTCAGCTTCGATCTCGAAATGGTACTTGTCGTTTATTTTTACTTGATACATATTTATTGGGTTAAAGCATATTGCACTAGGTTTGCGCCCATTTTTAGCGCCTTGGTTCTACTTTCTTGTGTATCGCTGGGATAAGTGCCATAATCTTCCCAACCGTTGCCCAGATCGCACTCATAGGTATAATAACAAACTACCCTGCCTTGCCAGATCAGGGCAAAGCCTTGCGGACGTTTGCCGTCGTGTT
>JBCNPG010000302.1:0-4741 GCA_039593445.1 Pedobacter sp. | reverse complement strand
TATGCGGTAACCAGCCAGGTCAACATGAGGTAGGCAATCCTGTAATGCAGCTTAAAATCGGGCAAAATTTCATGTGGTTTGGCTGTTGCTGGCATAATTACTTTACGGTTGTAAGAAATAAAGGCATAAACCTTGCTCATCAGCCAGGCAAATGGCTTGAAGTCGAAAATGGGCCTGAATACAGGCATGGCGTTGCCCAAAATCTTAAAGATGCTGTAAACACCATAGCTTACGTCGCCAGTTTGCATATTGACCAAGGCAATTTCATTAACCGCCCGCTTGCGATCAACCCATGGACAAGCCTCGGCAGACATATCTTGGTAAGGCACTCTGCCATTTTGATCCAGCATATTGGTTTTAATAAAGGCCTTGGTGTACATGTTGCACATCGGGCAGTCGGCGTCGTAAAGGATCAGGTGGTTAGTTAGCGTTTTCATCGTTTTGTTTTTAAGTTTCAGAAAAAATTGAAATATTGAAATAAAAAAATAACCTTTCGGCCGGTGATATCTCAGTTAATTCGTAAGTCAAATTTAGGATAATTTTCTGAACTTTCAAATATTATTGAAAATTAAATTTTGTTTTGCATTTAAGCTTTGTTAATTGGCTGTCGATTGCCATGGTAAATGAAAAAACAAACAATGGCAAATGCTCTGCTTGGATACTTCCCCAAATTTTTCCTTTTTAATCTGCATCAATTTTCTATTTTTGGGCTTAGTTTAATTTTAAATATAAAGCCTTAATGAACAATTGGTTTAAACAGAATGGCATTCATTTGGCCATCATTGCAATTTTTGCGGTTATTTGTTTCGCGTACTTCAGCCCGGTCATGCAGGGAAAAGTTCCTGTGCAGAACGACGTAGTCCAATCGAAAGCGATGCAAAAGGAGATTATGGAGTACAAGGATAAAGATGGCAAAGGCCCTCTTTGGACCAACCAAATGTTTGGTGGCATGCCTGCCTATCAAATTTGGGTGCAATATGCCTACAATGGGGCAACCTATGGCATTGCCTTGATCACTAAAGCTTTCCCTGATCCGGTTGGCACCGTGTTGTTGCTATTGGTGGGTGCTTATTTCTTGTTTGTTACCTTAAAAATCAATCCATGGCTGGCGGCGGCCGGGGCCATAGCCTTTGCCTTTACCACCTATAATTTTGTACTGATTGCTGCGGGCCACAGTAACAAAGCCTTGGCTATTGGCTTTTTTGCGCCAATCATAGCCAGCATACTAATGACCATGCGTGGCAAATATTGGCTGGGCGGAAGTTTAACGGCTCTGTTTTTGGCGCTCGAAATTAGGGCTAACCACGTACAGATGACCTATTACCTTTTCTTGGCCATCCTTGTTTTTGTGGGTATCGAAGTTTATCAGGCTTATAAAAACAAGACTTTTCCGGCTTTGGGCAAGGCCATTGCCTTTTTAAGCGTCGCCGTAATATTGGCGGTCATGGTAAACGCAAGTTTGCTATGGACAACTTCAGAATATGCCAAGGAAACCAACCGTGGCAAGTCTAACCTAACCAGTGATGCAACGGAGAAAAATGCGGGCATGTCTAAAAAATATGCCTATAACTGGAGCCAGGGCGTAGGCGAAAGCTTTACTTTCCTTATTCCGGATTTATATGGCGGGGCGTCTAGCATCGATAAAATGATGGAACCTGAAAGTCATTTCTATAAAGCTTTTGGAGAAAGTTTTTCTCAATATCCTGAACAAGACCAACGGCAGATCCTGTCGTTCTTTGCCCAAAACATGAACCAGTACTGGGGCGAAAAACCAGGAACTTCTGGGGGCTATTATTTTGGAGCCATTGTGTGTTTCTTGTTCGTATTCGGTTTGTTTATCGTAAAAAGCAGGCTCAAATGGTGGACTTTGGCGGTAACCCTATTGTTTATGCTCCTGTCGTTTGGCCGAAACTTCCCATTCGTATCGGATATCTTTTTTGATTACTTCCCACTTTATAACAAATTCAGGGCGGTAGAATCTATTTTGGCCGTTGTTGGCCTCATGGTGCCTATCCTTGCCTTTTTGGCCATTAAGGAAGCGATGGAATCCAAAATGGATCAGAAGGAGTTGATCAAAAAACTGACTTGGTCGGCAGGCATCACCGGCGGTTTTACCCTCATCGTAGCTATTTTGCCAACCTTGTTCTTTAGTTTCAAGACCCAAGCCCATGAAGAGCTTGTAGCACACCTAACCCAAGGCTTGCAGAACAATGCCAGTGTTGCACATAGACTGGCTTCGGCAGTAGTTGAAGATAGGATTTCCATCGCCCGCGCCGATGCCATTCGTTCTTTCCTATTCATCGTTATTGGTTTTGCCATTGTTTGGGCATTGATTACCAAAAAAATGAACACGCAATTAGCCTGTGGCTTGTTGGCGCTCGCGGTATTGATCGATATGTGGCAGGTAGACCGCCGTTATCTGAACAATAAGAACTTTGAAAACGAAACAGCAGTAAACAATTATTTCCAGCCGCGCGACGTGGATAATTTCATCATGGCCGACAAAGATCCAAACTTTAGGGTGTACGACCAGAGCATAGAGACCTTCCAGAATGCAAGTACCTCGGCTTTCCATAAAACCATTGGTGGCTACCATGCGGCCAAACTTAAGCGCTATGACGAGCTGATTGAACACCAATTTGGAAAAAGTGTGAACCAGGATGTGCTGGACATGCTCAATGCCAAATATTTTATCTTGCAAGACCCGCAAAACGGATCTTATAAAATGCAACGCAACAGCACGGCTTTAGGCAATGTTTGGATCGTAAAAGGCATCCAGTTTGTGAAAAATGCCGATGAGGAAATGAAAGCCATCAGCAGTTTTGATCCAAAACAAGAAGCTATTGTTGACGAGCAGTACAAAAAACAGGTTGACACCACCCTCTTGGGCGCCGATCCGACCGCTTTTATCAAAATGGAGCATTACCATCCAGATCATATCGAATACAGCTATAGCGCACCAAGAGATATTATTGCCGTATTCTCTGAAATCTATTACGACAAAGGATGGAACATGTATGTAGATGGTGTTCAAAAACCATATTTCAGGGCAAACTATGTATTGCGTGCCGCACAATTGCCTGCAGGTAATCACAAGGTTGAATTCAAGTTCGAGCCAAAATCATACTATATGGGCGAGAAGATTTCTCTTGCAGGCTCTATCTTGTTGTTGGCTTTCTTGGGTTTTGGTTTTTATACCGATAACAAAAAGAAGAAAGCAGCCTGATTATAAGCCGTTAAATAATTCGGAAGCCCCTTGCGCAGCAAGGGGCTTTTTTATTGCGGTCTTTCTACCAGCAGCTTGATCTTTTCAACTTGTTAACATTTGTTTGAAATAACGTTTTCTTAACATCTTGTTAATCTGTTGCTTGCAATTTTGTAGGTATAAAACTGTATCAAGATGCCTGAACTGTTTCTGATTGTTTGCCTTCTTGTGATCGTAGCTTTTTTCTTTAGTCCCTACGAACTGACTATTGATGAAGAAGAAGATTAAGGCAGGCCCTTCCTCAACAGCTTGCTATGCCGATTGGGATGGGCATCGGGCATTTTATCCCCAAAAAACCGGCTTATGGAAAAGCGAGAAGTAGAAATAGCTGTAATTTCTGATGTACATTTGGGTACCTACGGCTGTCACGCCAAGGAACTGCTCAAGTATTTAAAAAGCATCAAGCCCAAAACGATTATTCTGAATGGCGATATCATCGACATTTGGCAGTTCAGCAAAAGGTATTGGCCCGAATCGCACATGAAGGTGCTGCGCAAGCTGATGAAGTTCATTGTAGAAGGCGTACAGGTTTATTACCTAACCGGTAACCACGACGAAATGCTGCGCAAATTTGCCGATATGCATATGGGTACTTTTCACCTGCAAAACAAGCTGGTGCTAGAGCTTGATGGCAAAAAAGCATGGTTTTTTCATGGCGATATTTTCGACGTTACCATGCAGCATTCGAAATGGCTGGCCAAAATGGGCGCCATTGGTTATGACAGCCTCATCCTGATCAACAGCTTTGTAAACTGGGGACTTACCTTGTTTGGCCGACAAAAAATGAGTTTTTCCCAAAAAATAAAAGCCAAATTCAAAGACGCCGTAAAATTCATCAATAGCTTTGAACAGACGGCGGCCGAACTGGCCATAGAAAAAGGCTATGAATACGTGGTGTGTGGCCATATCCACCAACCTGAAATCAGGGAGATCGCTACAGAAGAGGGCAGGGTTAAATATTTGAACAGCGGCGATTGGGTAGAAAGCCTGACTGCGCTCGAATACAACAAAAAAGAGTGGAAGATCTTTAAGTTCGAATACAAGGATTTTGAAAAGGACGATGTAGAGCAAGGCATCTTGTCGGATAGCGAAGACCTGCACAGCAAGCTCGACGTAAATACTTTATTGCAAAAGATTAAGCTAGAAATTGCCTAAAGGATAAAAAATATTGATATTAGGAGCGGATGAAGATACTTTATGCAATTCAGGGCACTGGCAATGGACATATTAGCAGGGCAAGGGAAATCGTACCCTTGTTGCAGCAGCATGGCGATTTGGATATATTGGTTTCGGGTACCCAAGCCGATGTAAAATTGAGCCAGGAAGTCAAATACCAATTGCATGGCTTCAGTTTTATTTTTGGGAAAAAGGGTGGTGTTGATCATTACAAAACCTGGAAGAACATGAATTTGCCACGTTTTAGGAAAGACATGCGCCATATACCCTTAGCCGATTATAACCTGATTATTAATGATT
>JBCNPG010000301.1:0-4753 GCA_039593445.1 Pedobacter sp. | reverse complement strand
GGTAGATATCCATTGGCTGAAAGCCAAAAAAGAAACAGAGCTGCTACAGAAGCAAGTTGTGGATTTATTTATGATGTTTAATTCAAAATAATCGCATATTCGCTTCATGAACAAAAAAATGCGGCCGCTGATCAAATGGACGGGAGGGAAGTATAAGGAATTTGCCTTGTTTGCAAACCACATCCCAGCGTTTGATCGTTATGTAGAGCCGTTTTTTGGCGGGGGTGGTGTATTTTTTGCCTTGCAGCCCCGGGTCCCTGTTTTCATTAACGATAAGAGCGCAGACCTTATTCATTTTTATCAACAGCTAGGGCAAGAAGATTTTAAAACCGAGCTCTTCAAATATGCCGATGCCTGGGCCACCCTGGCCAAATTATCGGCGCAGCTTTGGGAAAGCTGCCAAGAGGTTTTTACCAGTTTTATCCATGCCGATTTACACATCAGCGAACTGCATGCATGGCTTGAGGAAGCTTTTGTTAAGCAACTTGCCAAACATGCGTTGCTTGGCGACAAGGATTTTCTGGTAGATGCCGATGGATATGGAAATACCCTTTTAAGCAGCCTTATCGATAAAGCCAGACGCATTAAGCGGATTGAACAAAGAGAAAAGCGCCAATTTAATCCATCGGAACTGGCCGTACATTTCGAAACGGGCTTGAGGAGCGGCACTTATCTTTTTTTTAGAAAGTTGCTGAACCAATATTATAGGCAAAATGTAAGCTTATCGATGTCCAAAGCTGTAGCCAATTGGTATTTTGTGCGCGAACTTTGCTATGGAGCCATGTTTAGGTTCAATGCCAAGGGCGAATTCAATATCCCTTATGGAGGAATTGCCTACAATAAAAAGAACCTGAATCAGAAAATACAGCATATGTTCAGCAAGGAAATTGCCGGGCTGTTTGAAGCTGCTAAAATAGCTAACCAAGATTTCGAGGCTTTTTTGAATGGCTTGGATTTAAAACCAAGCGATTTTATTTTTCTGGATCCGCCGTACGACAGCGAGTTTTCCGAATATGATCAAAATGCCTTTACCCAGCACGATCAGGAACGGCTGGCCAACTTTTTAAAAAGCTGCCAGGCCAAATGGATGGTGGTCATCAAGGAGACTGAATTTATCCGTCGGCTTTATGCCCATCCGAAGATCAAGATTGTCACTTTTAATAAAAGCTATACCTATAATGTAAGGGGCAGAAACAAAAGGGCGGTTACGCACCTGATCATTACCAACTATTAGTTTTTGCCTGTAAAACTGGTCAGCCAAGATTGCATTCTCCGTCAGTAAAACATGCCAAGAAGACTTGAAAATAAGCGAAAATCATAATTTACATTTCCTTAACAAAAGCAAAAAGCTTGGTTGATGGACGGTATGAATTTTTTTGAAATTTTTCTTTGAAGTTGTATTTGTTTAATTTTCAGTTAATTGTATCGATTTTCTATTGGGATATTTAACCCTTAGTTTTTATGTTGCCGTTTAAATGGATTTTCTGCGAACAAACGTGCCATAAAAATGTTAATATGTTATTAACTATTCAAAATTTGATTATGTCATGTGGCATACAATTTGTTTAAATTTGAGTAGATGGTCAATAAAGGCTATCCACAACAAAACTTAACCAAAGTATTTTTAACAATGAAAAATTCTACAAAATTTTTAGCTTCTGCAGTAGCTGCACTGGCTTTATTCTTCACAAGTACTAACGTTAATGCGCAATCAGCTCCAAAATTCGGTATCGGTTTAAATGTTGGTATTCCAACTACGACTGGTTACAGCTTCGCCATTGGTGGCGATTTGCGCTATCAGTTCGACATCGACAAACAATTGTCTGTTCCAATTACAGCTGGTTACACTAATTTCTCATTGAAAGACACTTATGGTGGTGGCAGCTTTGGATTTATTCCAGTTAAAGCTGGTTTGAAATATTTCTTCAACGACAGTGGTGCTGGTGCCTATGGCTTAGCCGAAGCTGGTGCAGGATTTAGCACAACATCGGGTGGCGGTACTGCATTCGTTTACTCGCCAGCCGTTGGTTATGCCTGGAGCAGTGGTTTAGACCTTGGCTTGAAATATGAAGGCTATTCTAACAATGGAAGTATTGGCTACGTAGGTTTACGTTTGGCTTACGGCTTTAAATTGTAAGCAATCGTTTTAATAAAGCCCCCGATAAATTTATCGGGGGCTTTTTTTGTGGCTAAATTTCTGGGAGAGGGCATGTAGGGTTTTGCTGGCAATTGGCAAAAATTATCCTCTGTAACAGGTCTTATGGCTTGAATATGGGTTTGTTTGTCTTTCTAAAAACCATTTATTGTTGGGCTGCGTAAATAAGTTAATCAACTAATCGATCAACCTTAACGAAAACAACATGAAAACAATTACAAAACCGTTTGCAATCACGTTAATTGCCTCGTTGGTACTTATCTTCACAGCTAAAGCCCAAGAAACTACAAATCAGAGCAATGGTATGGCGTTTAAGATAGGAGTAGGGGCATTTGGGGGCTTATTTCCTGATAAATCTGAAATGGATTATGGCTTCGGTGGCAACTTGCGTTTGCAGTACGATTTGAGCAGAAACGTGGCGCTGACTGCCTCGGGTGGCTATACCAAACTTAAATGGAAAAACAGCTCCTTAGATTTTTCGTTTATCCCTTTAATGGGAGGCGTCAAAGTGTTTGCCATTGATAGAATGTACCTGAGTACAGGCTTGGGCACTGGTTTAGCTATTAAGGATGGCGCCAAAATGAATTTTATTTATACCGGAGGCTTAGGCTATGAGTTTGCTAAGGGCTTTGATATTGGTGCTAGATACGAAGGCTATGTTAACGATAGCTCTTCATCACTCTATTTTATGAAAACCGGTCAATATACCCTTAACCTAGGCTATAATTTCAAATTGTAACGGTTTCTAATCTTATTTTAATTACAATCTAATTTAAAAGTCAAGCCTTCAAAATTTTGAAGGCTTTTTTGCTATTTTAAAATTTTAAATGCTATTTTGAGCAAAAAACAAAATCTATGCGATTACGCTTCTGTTTTCAGCAAAACATGGTGTAAAAGTTAACCAAATAGAAACATCAGATGAGAAATTATTTAGGGGTTGCCGCCCTGGTGGTATTGGCGGCCTGCAACACTAATTCCAACCAATCGGCTACCAGTACCAAAGACAGTACTGCCAAAACCGTAGCAGTGGCGCCTGTAGCCGCTATCAGCTTCAAAGATGCCAAGCTTCAGGATATTTATAGCGACTATATCATGTTGAAAGATGCTTTGGTAGCCACCAAAATGACCGATGCCCAAACAGCGGCAAAAAAACTTGCAGTTTCTTTAAAGACTTTCAACGGGTGCGAAAACACAGCCGTCACTGCCCAAAAAATAGCCGAAGCCAAAGATATAGTTGCCCAACGCAAAGAATTTACCGCCTTGAGCTCGGATGTAATTGCCTTGTTTAAACATGCGGAATTGGCCAAAGGAACCATTTTTGTGCAGCATTGTCCAATGGCCAATAAAGGCGATGGTGGAGATTGGCTTTCCTCTGAAAAGAAAATCCAAAATCCATACTATGGCAGCGAAATGATGGAGTGCGGTGCAGTTACCGAAGAGATCAAAGCCAAATAATTTCATTGTAAAAACCTTGGGTTTTAGCCTAAAATTAACAATTACTTAACAGTTTTGTTAGGTTAAAAACCCTCAATTTAAATTCAGTTTAACTATTTTTGTTATTTATAAATTATAAGATATATGTCAGCTATTGCAGAAATTAAGATAGACGGTAAGACCTACGAGTTCCCGGTAATCACCGGAACCGAAGGAGAGAAGGCCATCGATATTTCAAAATTAAGAGACCTTACAGGTCACATTACTTTAGATTTAGGTTATAAGAACACAGGTTCGACCAAAAGCGCCATTACCTTTTTGGATGGCGAAGAAGGCATTCTGAAATACCGTGGCTACCCGATCGAGCAATTGGCAGAAAAATCTACTTTTTTGGAGGTAGCTTATTTGTTGATTTATGGCGTTTTGCCTAAACAGGCGGAACTGGATGATTTCCAAAGACAAATCAGCAGACATACCTTGATCCACGAGGATATGAAGAAGTTCTTGGATGGCTATCCGTCTAAATCGCATCCAATGGCTCAATTGGCTTCATTGGTTTGTTCATTGTCTACCTTCTATCCCGAGTCGCTTAACGCCAACTCTTCGAAAGAGGAAATGAACCTGACCATGATTAAGTTGTTGGCCAAATTCCCGACCATCGTTTCGTTCATCTATAAAAAATCATTGGGACATCCGCTGATTTACCCTAAAAATAAATTCGATTACGTAACCAACTTCCTGCATATGATTTTTGGTCAGCGCACAGAAGATGTAGAGATCGATCCGGTTGTTGTAAGCGCGATGAACACCTTGCTTATTTTGCACGCAGACCACGAGCAAAACTGTTCGGCTTCTACCGTTAGAATGGTAGGTTCGTCTGATTGTAACCTTTACGCTTCGATATCAGCCGGTATTTCGGCGCTTTGGGGTCCGTTGCACGGTGGTGCCAACCAGGCGGTAATCGAAATGCTGGAACTGATCAAAGCTGATGGCGGCGATACCGAAAAATGGATCAACAAAGCCAAAGATAAAAACGATCCTTTCCGCATGATGGGCTTTGGCCACCGTGTTTATAAGAACTTCGATCCAAGGGCAAAAATCATTAAAAAGGCTTGCGACGATATCCTGGAAAAACTAGGTATCAACGATCCGGTATTGGAAATT
>JBCNPG010000300.1:0-4754 GCA_039593445.1 Pedobacter sp. | reverse complement strand
TACAAGAATTATAAAAGTAGGGATTTGGCAAGCTGGGGTTCGGTGGCCTCTTCTTCAGAATGTTTTGTATTGTTAAAGAAGGGTTTCGACGTGAGTAGCCTTGATGCGCCACTATCTAAGTTTTTAGCTAAATATTATACCGAAAAAGCTCCTGGGAAGGAAAGTCATAGCTTTCAGCCTTTAAGCCAGATCCATTATGACGAGCGTTTCGGCAATTTTGCGGGCAGCATCATGCCAATGAAAGAATTGTATGGCCTCATGGTTATTGGCGCCTTTTTAATGCTGACGGCCTGTATCAATTTCATTAACCTGGCTACGGCACAATCGGTAAGCAGGTCGAAGGAAATTGGCGTTAGAAAAGTAATGGGCAGCATGCGCAAACAGCTGATTGCCCAATTCCTCACCGAAACCTTTGCCATCACTGTATTGGCCTTGCTCATCGCCTGTGTGCTCACCGAAGCAGCCTTGCCGGGCATGCAAAACCTGTTTGGCGAGCGTATCTCTTTCAGCTTATGGCAAAGTCCGAGTATTTTCATATTTATGGTTGTGCTTACCATTTTGGTAGCTTGCTTGTCGGGCTTTTATCCAGCATTGGTCATGTCGGGCTTCAGCCCTGCTTTGGCCATCAAAAACAAGATCAAGGCCAATACTGGGGGTCTGGGTTTGCGCAAGGTATTGGTGGTGGTGCAGTTTGCCATTACGGTTGTGCTCATCATCGGAACCTTGGTGATCATTAAGCAGATGCAATATTTGAGGGAAAGGCCGATCGGCTTCAATCCTTCGGCCATTGCCATGGTAGATATCCCCAACGATAGCATCAGTAGGCAACGCTACGACCTGCTGAAACAGCGCATTATGCAAATGCCGGGCGTAAAAAGCATTTCTTTCTGCAGCGCCGCGCCGTCTTCGCTCAGCAACAATGGAACCAGTTTTTCTTATAACGGCGGTAAAGATGCCGACTTCGACCTCAATACCAAAATGGCCGACGAGAATTACTTCAAGACCTTTGGCCTGCAACTGATCGCGGGCAGGGGCTTAAGCAAAAGCGATACCATCAGAGAATTTGTGGTGAACGAAACCCTGCTCAAAAAACTCAACGTATTGAACCCAAATGATGCCATCGGCAAAATAGTGAGGGTAAGCCATAATTTTACGGGACCCATTGTTGGCGTGGTTAAAGACTTCAACAATAATACCTTGCGCGACGCCATTTCGCCGATTGCCGTGATGAGCCATAAAAAGACCTATACCGCCATGGCTGTAAAAATGGATAGCAGATTGATCATGCAAACGATGAAGGATATTGAAAAAACATGGAATTCGGTCTATCCAGAATATGTATATGGTTCGTCGTTTTTGGATGATGTGATCAACAACTACTACGAAAGCGAGAAGATCATGGGTATTCTGTTCAAGGTTTTTGCCGGCGTGATCATTTTCATTTCCTTTATCGGCTTATTTGGCCTGATTTCTTTCGTGGCCACGCAACGCACCAGGGAGGTGGCTATTAGAAAAGTATTGGGTGCTTCTACCTTCGAGCTGGTAAAAATGCTGAATGGATCCTTTTTATTGATGGTATTTATTGCTAACCTGGTGGCTTGGCCTTTAGCTTACTTGTTTGTGTCTAAATGGCTAAACGGCTTTGCTTATCGGGTAGATTTGAGTATTTGGCCTTTTGCTTTGGCTATGGGCATTTCCATGTTCATTACCTTGATTACGGTAAGCATCAGGTCGTATAGGGCCGCCAAGGCAAATACCATTGAAGCGTTGAAATACGAGTAATTCGGTTTGCAGTTGTAAGTTTACAAGGTAGTTGACAACCCAAATCGCTAATGAACCACTAAACCAATAACCCAGATGTTCAGACTTAATCTAAAAATCGCTTGGCGTAATGTAATGAAACATCGCCATTATGCCATAGTTAATATCATTGGACTGGCCTTGGGATTGGCGGGATTTGTGTTCGTCGTTTTGTTTGTCAACCACGAGAAAAGCTACGATACTTGGAATCCAAAGTTGGACCAGGTATATCAGATGCAGGAATATTCGGATTACCATTCGACCGATAAAAAAGCGCATTGGCGAAGCGATATCGATTTTCGCCTGTCTAAAATCGCAGCAGGCATGCCACAGGTTTTGGCTGTTACCAAAATCGATCTCGATTATCGGAAAAAAGGCATAACCGTTTCCGGCAAGCCTTCTATGCTACAATCGGGAATTAGGCGCAGCGATAGCCTTTTCTTTAAGGTAATGCCTTACGAATTTAAATATGGAAGTGCAACCACGGCATTCCTAAAGCCGAATAGCATTGTATTGAAGGAAGCCTTGGCCCTTAAATATTTTGGTTCTGGTAATCCGCTAGGCAAAACAATGATGATTGCCGGAGGGAATTGGAAAGGATCTGAAAATGCATTTACGGTTACCGGGGTAGTGAAAGAGCCCCAAACACCAAGCAGCGTTGATTTTGAAGCCATAACTTTTGAAGGTGGCGACTTTTTTGATACAGAAGCAACAAATGGTTATCCTGCCGAAGTTTATATGCTTACCAGTCCTTTTAAAGACCTCCAATCTTTAAATCGGCTGTTGCAAAAGAAATATTTGCCTCTCAAAGACAGTTATCTGGTTAAGGAAAAAAGCTCGGTAGCCAAGGCTGCTGCCGAAGGCAATGCGCCACAATTGCGTCTGGCCAAACTTGGCGATGTGCACCAGTTTCCTCTCGAACAACCCAGCTGGCGCGAAACATTGAGGCCGGTAATCTTGCTTTCCATACTCTTGCTTTTAGTTTCTGTGATCAATTTTGTTAATTTGGCAACCGCGCAGGCCACTACCAGGGCCAAAGAAATAGGGGTTAAAAAGGTCATAGGAGCATTCAGACGTACCTTGGTTGTCCAACTATTAACCGAAACCTTTATCCAATGCCTCATGGCGCTGTTTTTGGCCTTGCTCACCATCGAACTGGCTATGCCCAGCTTGAACCAGGCCTTCAACTTGCAGCTTTCCCTCTTTAACGGGCCGTTTTTATTGCGGTTATTGGGACAACTCATCGGTATTGTTGTGATAGTAGGGCTGCTTACGGGACTTTATCCGGCCCTGTTTATGGCCGCTTACCGGCCGCGCGAAGTGTTGAAGGGCAACTTTTCTACAAGTAAAAAAGGGGCGCTGGTAAGGAAACTACTGGTAATGGCCCAATTGGTCGTTTCTATTGGTTTTATCATTGGGATTTTGGTGGTCAACAGTCAGTTGGAGTATCTTCACAAACGCGACAAGGGCTTTACCGCTACCGGAATGCTCAATGTACGTTCGGATATGGGGGGCGAAAAAGATAAGTTTTTCCAGCGGATCAAACGCATCGATGGCGTAAAATATGTAGCCTTCAGTTCGGGTATTATCGGTGATAATGCCGCTTCGGCCCAGCACTTTAAATACCAACAGGAAACGCGCGAGCTATACGGTTTGGGCGTTGGCATAGAAGGGATGCAGGCCTTAGATGCCAGATTGTTGGCGGGCAGGTTTTTTTCGGGTGCAGTAGTGCAGGATACCCTGAATAATGCCATTATCAATGAAAGTGCAGCCAAGCTCTTTGGTTCTGATATGGTGGGGAAAACCATCTTTGCCAATGATACTGTGGCAGTGAATATTATTGGTGTAATCAAGGACATACAGGTAGAAGGGTTGGAGGTTCAGGTAAAGCCTTCCATTTATGTAGTTGAAACCGACAAGTGGAAAAAAGGCGTGGGCTTTACCCATAAATCTACCACACTGATTAGGTATGATCGGGCAAAAGCCAGGCATGTGATTAAGGAAGTCGAAAAGATCTATGCAGAGATGAACGAATTCTACCCTGCCAGCTATTCTTTCGTAGAAGATGACCTGTCCGCTGTATTTGTTGCGCACGAGCGTTTTGAAAAAATGGTGGCGCTGTTTTCGAGTCTTTCGCTCGTCCTTTCGCTCTTTGGCCTTTTGGCATTGGCGGCTTTTATAACGCGGCAAAGAACCAAGGAAATCGCCATTCGCAAAGTATTAGGCGCTGCGGAGCTCCAGATCCTGTTGCTGCTTAACAAAGGCTACCTATGGATGATATTCTGGGCCAATGTAATAGCTTTTCCCTTGGCTTACATATGGGCCAAAAAATGGCTTGATGGTTTTGCTTATCGAATAGTCCTAACGCCACTGCCATTTACTTGTGCTTTTGCAGCTTCCCTCGTGGTAACCTGGCTTACGGTGAGCCTACAGGCCCGCAAAGCAACTAAGGCTAATCCTGTCAAAGCGCTTAAATACGAATAATTGCTCAGCCCTTGTCAAGTGATAAAGCTTTGGCACCCCAACCCGTCCGCTTACGCACAGTCTACTGTCCGGAAACGGACATTTTGTTTTTTATTTGTTTTTTAAACACTTGATAATAAGTGTTTTATGTTTTTGTTGCTTGCTTGGTATAAAATTGGCATTACGGCTAGTCGATTAAAAAACCGATGCTATGTTCCGACTTAATCTTAAAATAGCGCTACGCAATCTCTGGAAGAACAAGAGCTATAGCCTCATCAATATTCTTGGCCTTTCTATCGGCATGGCCTGTTGCATCCTGATTTTTATTTATGTAAGCTTTCAGCTCAGCTTTGATCAGGATTTTGAAAACAAAGACCGCATTTATCGTTTTGTTACCGATTGGAAGTACAATAGCTCGGAAGACAACTCGTCGGGCGTGCCTATTCCGTTAATTGGAGCTGCGCGTAACGATATTGCCGGTTTGGAAAAGG
>JBCNPG010000030.1:0-11846 GCA_039593445.1 Pedobacter sp. | reverse complement strand
CCTGCCGGCAGGAAGCTACACCTTGGCGGTAAGCTATGTGGGTTATGCCACCCAAGAAAAAACAATCAATCTTACGGCAAATACCGTGGTAGATTTTAAGCTCAGTGCGCTTTCCTTCTTGGCCGACGAGGTAGTAGTGAGCGCTACCAGGGCATCGAAAAACACGGCAACCACCTACAAAGACCTGAACCGGGCCGAGATTGCCAAGAATAATGTGGGGCAAGACTTGCCTTACATTTTAAACCAAACGCCATCGGTAGTGGTAAGCTCCGATGCGGGTGCGGGGGTAGGCTATACAGGAATACGGATCAGGGGCAGCGATGCCACACGCATCAACGTAACACTGAATGGCATTCCGCTAAACGATGCCGAAAGCCAAGGCAGCTTTTTTATCAATTTGCCTGATCTGGCCTCATCGGTTGATAACATCCAGATCCAGCGTGGCGTAGGCACTTCAACCAACGGTGCGGGAGCTTTTGGGGCCAGCCTGAACATCCAAACCACCACCAGAAGAGATTCGGCCTATGCCGAATTGAATAATACCTACGGCTCTTACAACACCTGGAAAAATACCGTAAGCGTAGGCTCTGGACTGATCAGCAATAAATTCAGCTTTGATGGCCGTTTGTCGAGAATTAAATCCGACGGCTATATCGACCGTGCTTCTTCGAACCTGAAGTCGTTTTTTGTGACCGGTGCCTATTACGGCAAGAACGATATTTTGCGCGCCAACGTATTTAGCGGTACCGAAAAGACCTATCAGGCTTGGAATGGTGTTACCGAAGATTTGTTGCAAACAGACCGCAGACACAACGATTTTACTTACGACAACCAGACCGACAACTATCAGCAAGACCATTACCAGTTGTTTTACACCCGCAACTTGGGCAAAACACTTACGGCCAACGCGGCCTTGCATTATACTTATGGCCGAGGTTATTACGAAGAATACAAAGACGATCAAAAGCTGGACAAATACCAAATCAAGCCGGTTGTTGTAGGTGGCACTACCATTGACAGGTCTGATTTGGTAAGGCGTTTATGGCTCGACAATGATTTTTATGGGGTAACCTATTCTCTGAACTACACGCCTAAAACCGACCTGAGCTTTACTTTGGGCGGCGCATACAACGAATACAAAGGCCGTCACTTTGACGAGGTAATCTGGGCCCAGTTTGCCAATTACGATGCTAGTCAGTCGGCAAGGCACATTTACAACGACAATGATGCCTTTAAAAGCGATTTCAACATTTTTGGACGCGCCAATTATCAAGTTGAACAGTTCAACATCTTTGCCGATTTGCAATACCGAAAAGTTTATTATTCTTACTTCGGAAAAGACGAGGCCGGAAATCCGGCGCAACAAAATGCCAGGCTGGAATTCTTCAATCCTAAGCTGGGCCTAACTTATAACATCGATGCCAAAAGCAATGTATATGCATCTGTAGCCGTTGGACACAAAGAGCCAAACCGCAGGGATTTTACCGATTCGAACATCAATACTCGTCCAAAATCCGAACAACTGACCGATTTCGAATTTGGCTACCGTACGCAACAGGACGTTTTTAGCATCGGCCTAAACGGTTTTGCCATGCTGTACAAAGATCAACTGATCAATACCGGAAAACTGAACGATGTTGGCGGACAAACCCGTCAGAACGTACCTGACAGCTACCGAATGGGACTGGAGTTGGATGGAGGTTGGCAAATCCTCAAAAACTTATCATGGAGTGCTACGGCTACCTTAAGCCGCAATAAGATCAAGGAGTTTACCGAGTACATTTACGATGATGCGGATGCGAGCGGAAAAACCTTCGTAACCAATACTTATAAAAACACCGATATTTCTTATTCGCCCGCCATCATCGTATCGAGCGAAATTGCCTATAGTCCAATCAAGAAAACTGAAATTGCATTGATCAGCAAATATGTGGGCAAACAGTATCTGGACAATACCCAGGCTGCTACGCGCATTTTGCCTAGCTTTTTTGTTAACGATATACGCTTGGGCTACAACACCTCGGTTGCAGGCATTAAGAACGTTGGCTTAAGCCTTTTGGTGAACAATGTGTTCAGCACGCTTTACGAAAACAATGGGGGCACCTATCCCTATTTATATGCTGGCGATTTGAGCAGAACCAATTATTACTATCCACAGGCAACCCGGAACTTTCTGTTAAGCCTGAACGTAAAATTTTAAGCGACTCAAAATAACGCCAATCATACCAACCCATCAGGCCTCAAAACCTGATGGGTTATTTTTTTACGCTAGTGAATCGCTGATGAATATCTTTTGCCTATATTTCGGCAATGGTTTATTTTATAAGCGGCCTTGGCGCAGATGAGCGCGTGTTCCAGTTCCTCGATTTAAGGACTATCGACCATCGCTTTGTGAAATGGCTAAAGCCCGAAAAGAAAGAAAGCCTGAGTCATTATGCCCAAAGGCTAATTGATGACCAAATTGACACCAATAAAGAAGTAGTATTAATCGGTCTTTCTTTTGGAGGGCTGGTGGCACAAGAAGTAGCCAAACTCATCTCCTGTCGGCTGGTTATTATTATTTCAAGCGTAAAGTCTCCAAAAGAATTCAGTTGGCAACTCAAATTGACCAGTAAAACCAAAATCTATTGCATGATTCCAGATTGGTTGCTGCGTTTGGGAAACAGGCTCACGGCTGATTATTATTTTGGAACTACCAATAAAACCGAATCGATATTGTTGCATCAGATTATTAAGGATACCGACCCATTATTCTTAAAATGGGCTATTGATAAAATCATGAATTGGAAAAACGGGGGTTTAACAACTCCTCTAATCCATATCCATGGCACCGGTGATCGTATCTTTCCTATCAAATACATCAAAAAGGCAATCGAAATACCAAATGGGGGTCATTTTATGATGGTAAATCTGGCATCCAACATCCAAGCGCTTATCTTTGAATTAATTTCTGAAAGCAAATGAGCACGACCACAGACATCTTGAACCTCGACGACGTAAAGTTACTGGTTAACGATTTTTATGGCAAAGTTCGCGACAATGCCTTGCTAGCCCCAATTTTTAATGGCATAATCGGCGATAATTGGCCCACCCATCTCGAAAAAATGTATGGCTTTTGGCAAACCTTGTTGCTCGATACGCCAACCTACAGTGGCAGCCCGTTTTTAAAACACGCCAAATTGCCTATTGCAGCCGAACATTTCGATACTTGGATGCACTTATTCAATGAAACCGTTGATGCGCATTTTAAGGGGGCAAAGGCCGATGAAGCCAAATGGCGCGCAGCCCGCATGAGCGAAATGTTCCAGTACAAACTGGATTATTATAAAAATAATCCAGCAAAGCCTTTAATCTAATGAACAGAGAACCGTTCTTAACCTATCAGAAATTTAATGACCAGGCCGCCGCTTCCGAATTAGCCGAGTTCTTTGGCGAAAACGGATTGGCTTACGAATTGGAAGACAGTTCCATCAACTTCGATGTTTCATTTGCATACAATGAAATTAACAAAGAGTTTAGGGTAAAGCTCAAAAGCAACGATTTTAAACGCGCCGATGAACTGTTGGAGGAGCTTTCGCAAAAAAGCATCGAATTGGCCGACAAAAACCATTACCTCTACCAATTTACCGATGAAGAATTGATGGATATCCTTCAAAAACCAGATGAATGGAATACTTTCGATGTTACATTGGCACAACGTATTTTAAAGGATAGAGGAAAAGTAGTAAGCAAAGAATTCTTGGCTCAGATGAAATCAGCAAGGCTCTCTTATCTCCGCGAACCTGAGCGAGCGAGTCGGTTTTGGGTGTTTGCCGGTTATATCTGTGCTATTTTGGGAGGAGGGTTTGGCTTATTTATTGGCTGGCATCTCATTTACCATAAGAGAACACTTCCCAATGGAGAAAGTGTATTTGCCTATACAAACAACGACAGGAAGGATGGCCGCATCATATTCATAATCAGCATAGTTTCCTTAATTATAACTGTAGCAGCTAAAGTTTTAAGATAGTATAAACTACTATCGAAATAATGGTGCTTAACCGCAGATATAAATAGTTTGCGTTCTCAATTACATCAAATAAATCGGCGGCTAATTGTTGAGAATGCCAACAATAAATTTTTTCTATCTTTTTTAAATCGCGAACGCTTACATTTGCCTAAAACCCATTGTTTTGGAAGCCGAACCCGCCATACCCGCTAAAAAAGATCCATTTGCAGCCCTGCGTTACCGAGAGTTCCGCTCTTATATGGGCATGCGCTTTTTCTTCACTTTTGCTTATCAGATGCAGGCCGTTATCATCGGCTTCCACATTTACCATTTAACCAAAGACCCGCTAGCTTTAGGGCTTATTGGCCTATCGGAAGCCATTCCTGCCATTGGCATTGCGCTTTATGGAGGCTATGTGGCCGACAAATCGGAAAAAAGAAGCTTGTTACTTAAAATATTTTTCGGCGTTTTTATCTGTTCGCTCACCATGCTGGTGGTTACCTCCAAGCAGCTGCACGCCTACGTCCCTACCAGTTACATTGTACCAATTATGTATACCATGGTTTTCGGCATTGGTTTAGCCAGGGGCTTTTTTGGTCCGGCTACCTTTTCGCTGATGGCGCAGATCCTGCCCAAAGAGCTTTATCCCAATGCCAGTACCTGGAGCAGTTCGAGCTGGCAACTGGCTTCGATCTTAGGTCCGGCAGTTGGCGGATTGATCTACGGTTTTTATGGCATTACGCCAACCTATATCGTAATCATCACTTTTATCTTGGTTTCGCTAATCTGCATTTTCTTTTTGAAACCACATCCCCCAACTTTTATTCCAAAGGAAAGCATCATCATAAGCCTTAAGGAGGGGATCAATTTTGTGTTTAAGAGCAAAATGATGTTAGGAGCCATGAGCTTAGACCTGTTCTCGGTTTTCTTTGGCGGTGCAGTGGCCTTATTGCCTGTTTTTGCCAACGATATTCTAAAAGTCGGTTCGGAAGGCTTGGGTTTTATGCGTGCCGCCGCTTCCAGTGGCGCCGTCATTACCATGCTGGCTATGACCCGCTTTTCGCCTATGAACAAGCCTTGGCGCAACCTGCTGATTGCCGTAACGGGCTTCGGATTGAGCATCATTTGCTATGGACTCTCCAAAAGTTTTTACCTGACGCTTTTCTTCCTATTCTGTGAAGGCGCTTTTGACAGCGTGAGCGTAATTATCCGTTCAACCATTATGCAGCTGCTTACACCCGATCAGATGCGCGGGCGCGTTTCGGCGGTGAACAGTATGTTTATTGGCTCATCGAACGAAATTGGCGCTTTCGAATCGGGTTTAACGGCCAAACTGATGCGCGTGGTGCCTGCTGTGGTATTTGGCGGAAGTATGACGATCGGGATTGTATTTATTACCTACCTGAAAACTAAAAATCTCCTGTCTTTAACACTCAACGATATTAAGCCCGCTGATAAAATAGAGGATCAGATTTAACTCAAATAAGAGATACCTTAGAACAGCTAAGATTAGAGCTTGGATATCGTAAAATATCTATGTGCCTGTGTAGTTGAAGAATATACTCGTTTATACACAATCCACCTAAGGCACCCAAGAACGGGGCTAGGACTAAAACTAAGGCGCACTAAGGTTTCTTAGGTGGTAATGATTCTAGTATTAATTATCAAATCTTTCGCCTACCTGTTGTCTCCACATCGCGAAGTACAGGCCTTTTTCGGCCAGCAGATCGGCATGTTTGCCTTGCTCGATGATATGGCCTTTTTCCAGCACATAAATCCTATCCGCATGGCGAATGGTTGACAAGCGGTGCGCAATCAAGATGGTGACATGGCTGGTCAATACAGATACATCTCTGATCGTTGCCGTGATTTCTTCTTCGGTTAATGAGTCCAGCGACGAAGTAGCTTCATCAAATACCAAAATATCCGGATTACGCAATAAAGCCCTGGCAATAGACAACCGCTGTTTTTCTCCTCCTGAAACCTTTACGCCACCCTCGCCAATTACGGTATCTAAACCTTTATCGGCCCTGGCCAACAAATTCTGGCAGGCCGCCTGTTGCAATACGCGCATGCATTCTTCGTCGGTGGCATTTGGTCTCACAAACTGCAGGTTTTCCCTAATGGTGCCCGAAAATAGTTGTGTGTCTTGGGTTACAAAACCGATTTTTTCGCGCAACTGGTCCAAATCGATATCCCTGCTCGAAGTCTGATTGTAAAATACTTCACCTTCAATAGGCTGATACAAGCCCACCAAAAGTTTCACCAAGGTAGTTTTTCCAGAACCCGATGGCCCCACGAAAGCAATGGTTTCGCCATTGTTGGTAGTAAAACTGATGTTGTTTAAGGCATTGTTCTTGCCCGACAAATGCTTGAAACTTACGTTTGAAAACGACAAGGTCTCTACTTTTTCCAGTTTAACCGGATTAGCTGGTTTTGGATCGACAGGTGTATTGAGGATATTCTTAAAGTTGCCCAAAGAAATTTCCGCTTCGCGCCAAGCCAGGATTACATTACCAAGCTCTTGCAACGGACCGAACAAGAAGAAAGAATAAAATAAAAACGAGAAATATTGTCCCGGTGAAATGGTATCGTGAAAAATAAGCATCAACAGCACCACAACCATCGTACTTCGCACCAAATTAACCGTAGTGCCTTGCACAAAACTCATGCTGCGTACGTATTTTACCTTGCGCAGTTCTAATCCGAGGATCTTATACGTGGTTTTGTTTAAGCGGTCTATTTCCTGATTGGCCAAGCCTAAGCTCTTCACCAGCTCGATATTACGCAAAGATTCGGTGGTAGAACCTGCCAAAGCCGTAGTTTCGGCCACGATAGAGCGCTGAATGGTTTTGATCTTGCGACTTAAAAACCAGCTTAGAAAACTAATGATGGGAATAGAGGCCGCGTATACCAACGATACTTTATAGCTCACCGAAAGCGAGTACACGATGACGAAAATCAGTCCGATCAAGCTCACGAACAAAATGCTGATGAAAGAGGTGATAAATTTTTCGCTATCTAGCCTTACCTTTTGCAAAATGCCCAAAGTTTCGCCGCTACGCTGGTCTTCAAACACCTGATAAGGCAATTCGAGCGAGTGCTTTAAGCCATCGGCATACATTTTGGCACCTACCTTTTGTACGATGATGCTGGTAAAATAATCCTGGAAGTTTTTGGCGATACGTGATACCATGGCCGCGCCAACCGCCAATCCTACCAAAGAGAGCACGCCCCATAGGTAGTCGCTTTCGTTGCCAAATTCGTGTCTTCTATTGATAAACCTGTCTAAGATCCTTCCGGTGAAGTAGGGGTCCATTAGCGAGAAGCCAATGTTAATGGCGGCCAGAAACAGTGCCACCACCACTACCCACTTATGTTGTTTTAAGTATTGGAGTAGTAAATTCATTTATTTTTATGTTTGGGATTGCAAAAATAAACAAAGGGAATGTAGCTGAACCACATTCCCTTTTATATTACATTTAGACTAGATTTAGGGTTGACCTTAAACCGTCATGATATCTTTTTCTTTGGCTTCGGCGTGCTTATCTACCTTCAGGATATAAGCATCGGTAATTTTTTGCACTTCGCTCTCGCCGGTTTTGATTTCGTCGTCAGAAACGCTCTCGCCTTTTAGCTTTTTGATTTTCTCGTTGGCATCTTTACGGATATTACGGATGGTAATACGGCCTCTTTCTGCTTCTTCCTTTACTTTTTTAACCAGGTCTTTGCGGCGCTCCTCGGTTAACGGCGGTACAACCAAACGGATAATCGTTCCATCGTTTTGCGGATTGATCCCGATATTGGCCTCCATGATTGCTCTCTCAATTGGAGTTAACAAGGCTTTTTCCCATGGCTGGATAATCAAGGTACGGGCATCTGGCGTATTGATGCTGCCTACTTGGGTAAGTGGCGTTGGATTGCCATAGTAATCTACCATAATTCCATCGAGCATTCCAGCCGAAGCTTTACCAGCTCTAATCTTCGTCAATTCTGCCTCGCAGTGGATAATTGCCTTATCCATTGTAGCTTGCGCATCAGTCAACTGTTTCTTGATGAGGTCGTTCATATATGTAATGTTTATACAAAAATATAAAAATGGTTCGGTTTAGCCCTGAACCAAGGTTCCGATTTCTTCGCCTTTGGCAATTTTCATGAAATTACCTGTTTTATTCATATCGAACACAATAATAGGCAATTGGTTTTCTTCGCAAAGCGTAAAAGCCGTCATGTCCATTACATTTAGTCCTTTGGCATACACTTCTCTAAACGAGATTTCGCTGTATTTTGTTGCAGTTGGATCTTTTTCAGGATCGGCAGTGTAGATACCATCAACACGTGTTCCCTTCAATACGGCATCAGCCTTGATTTCGATGGCCCTTAAGGCGGCGGCCGAGTCGGTGGTAAAATAAGGGTTTCCGGTGCCTGCTCCAAAAATAACGATACGGCCTTTCTCCAAGTGGCGCACCGCCCTGCGGCGGATAAACGGCTCGCAGATCTGCTCCATTTTGATGGCGGTAAGCAAGCGGGTTTTCAAACCTACTTTTTCCAGGGCATCTTGCAAGGCCATACTGTTGATCACAGTGGCCAACATGCCCATGTAATCTGCCTGTGCACGGTCCATCCCAGATTTTTCGGCGCTTAAGCCCCTAAAAATATTTCCTCCACCAATTACGATTGCTATTTCCAGGCCTTTGTCATGAACAGCTTTGATATCCTCGGCATACTGCCTTACACGCTCATTGTCAATGCCATATTGTTTTTCGCCCATTAGCGACTCTCCGCTGAGTTTTAGCAGGATGCGTTTATATTTCATCTGTTTATTTTATGTTTTCAGCTGTCAGATGGAGCTTACCATGATTTAACAATCTCCCCTCTCCAACTTTGAGACACATCCTTATGATATTAATCATGGACGGTTTATGGCCCCAAAAATATTAACAATTTTTTACTTACCGGCTATTGATTTAACAATTGGTCCAAATATTTGATTTTAAATGCGCTCTCCCTTGAAGATGACTTCTTTAAGATCCAGCGATTCGTCGAGTATCAAAAGATTGGCTTCGGCCCCGGGTACAATCTTTCCAATCGAAGCATCAAGCCCCATGAGCTTGGCCGGATATTGACTGGCCATTTTAAGGGCATCAACCAGCTCGATGTCGCACTCGTTTACACAGTTTTTTACCGCTTGGAGCATGGTAAGCGAAGAGCCTGAAAGCGTACCGTCGGGCATTACAAATTTATCGACCAGCTCTTGGTGCTGGTACGGTCCGGCAGCACAGGCCGTAACCGCATCGGTAATCAGAAACAAACGTTCCTTAAGTAGTTTTTGAGCCATTTTCACAACTTCAAAGCTTACATGTTGGTTATCGGCAATGATGCTGGCCATGGCACTGGAGTGGTTAAATACCGCGCCAGGAATACCCGGTTCGCGATGATGTATGGGGCTCATGGCATTGAACAGGTGTGTGGTGGTTTGCACACCTTGGTCATAGGCTCGGATAGCTTCGCCAAAACTGGCATCGCTATGCCCCAGAGAAACCACAATGCCGTTGTCCAGCAAATACTGAATAACCGAATCGTCTTGCAGTTCTGGCGCGATGGTCATCATTTTGATAACGCCATCACCGAAATCCAATAAAGCCTTCACCTCGTCTAAAGTGGCTTTGCGGATATATTCGAGTACATGTGCGCCTCTGCGTTTGGCATTGATAAAAGGTCCTTCAAGATGTAAGCCCAAGCAGTTTTTTGCCATTGACCTGTGGGCCTTGGCCGCAGTGATGCACTGTTCAAAAACAGCTGGGGTATTGGTGGCGATACAGGCCAAAAAACCTGTGGTTCCGGTTTTCAACAGTGCATTTTCGATATGGGTTAAGGCTTCTACGGAGGGTTCGGCCGAGAAGAGCTTGCCACCAGCCCCATAAATCTGAAGATCGATAAAGCCGGGAACAACCAAACTATCCTGTTGCGCTCCGCCGCCTATTGATGCAATGCCGGAAATCTTGCTGCCTTCAAAAGTAAGCAACTGATGATGCACAATGGCATTTCCATTGAAATAGGTGCTGTTATCGATTTGGTTTATCATTCAACAAAGTTAGCATAACGCGTTTGAGTTTAAACAATTTTGCAGGTGTTTATGCATAACTGTTTTCGGCACAGCATTGTTTCCTACTCTTAATGATTTTCTACATCAATCGGGCAAAAACTCCGTAATCTTTTCTGGAGAGCCACGAGCAACGTAAATTTTATTTTACGTCTCGCCGGAGTTAACAATTGTATAGTATATTAGCTCATCACCTTAGAAAAACAAAATTCATGGAAAAAAATCATCCCCAACTCCAGCGGAGAAATTTTCTCAAAAGCGGCTTGGCCCTTGGTGCCGCTACGTTAATGGCGCCAGCCGTTACTCTTGCCAATCCAACACATAGCCAAGATCAGGAAGAAGCATTTCGCATCAGCGTAGGCCCTTACCTGCAGACTACTTTTGGCAATGAAATGAGCATTTTATGGATCACCAGCAAAAATGCCGCAAGCTGGGTAGAATATGGCGAAAGCGCCGATGCCCTGAACCTGAAGGCCTATGGCGAAAGCAAGTTGGGTTTAAGGCCAGAAGGCAGGCTCAACTGTGTTACTTTGAAAAACCTAAAGCCTGGCGTTACCTATCATTATAAAATCGTGAGCAAGGAAGTGGTCGATTTTCAGCCCTATAAGCTTACTTACGGGGCAACAATCAGTGATACGGGGAGTTTTGTAAATACAGATAGCACCAAAGAGCACATCAGCTTTTTAATGTTGAACGATATTCACGACAGGCCAAAATCCATTCCCTTTCTCTTGGATTTGGACAAGGAAAAGCAAAATGATTTTATTTTTTTTAACGGCGACATCTTCGACTATCAAACCGACGAAAAACAGATCATCGACCACATGCTGCAGCCTTGCGTGGATGCTTTTGCCAAACAAACGCCATTCATTTACGTTAGGGGCAACCACGAAACCCGTGGCAAGTTCTGCAGGGAATTTCCGGCATATTTTCAGAATGTGGGCCGGGCAGCATTTACCTTGGGGCCGGTTAGGTTCGTGATTTTAGATACCGGCGAAGACAAAGAAGATGCACATCCGGTTTATGCGGGCATTGTTGATTTTGACCAGTACCGTATTGAACAGGCGAAATGGCTAGCCTCCGAGATAGAAAGCAAGGCCTTTAAAAAAGCTACGTTCAGGGTAGTAATGATGCACATTCCGCCGCGCTACTCTGGCGATGCACATGGCCCTGTACATTGTACCGAGGTTTTTGAGCCTTTATTGAATAAGGGCAAGGTTGATTTGGTATTAAGTGGCCATACCCACAAATATATGGTACACCAACCTGCCCAGGGCAAAAACAACTATCCGCTAATTATTGGTGGAGGGCCAAAAGAAGGCACCAGAACGTATACCAAGATCAAGGCCAACAAGCAGTTGCTCAGCGCTGTGATGTTCGACGATTCGGGCAAGGAAGTAGGCCGCGTAGATGTGAAGCGTTAGTTCCTACCCAAAGCCACGGTTTAATACTGTCTGTTAAACTGTGGCTAAAATCTATTTATTCATCAAGGCTAGCAGCTCCTTGCCTTCATCAAAATTTTTTAGCCCATCAGACAGTTTATCATAATAGCCTTTGCATTCAGGAATACTAAAAAAAGATGAACTATTTCTAGCGTTGTTGACTAGCGTTTTTAGGAAGAGGATTGCAATGGGGGAATTGGAATGTTCTGTAAAAAAAGCTTCGTATTTTTTTTGCTTAATGGCCAGAAACATGTCGTCGATATCTCGATTTAAACTGCCGCCTTTAACAGTAGCGTACCTGGCTGTTTCTAAC
>JBCNPG010000003.1:0-18348 GCA_039593445.1 Pedobacter sp. | reverse complement strand
GTTATCCCGGACTTGTTCCGGGATCTCTCCCGAGTAGTTGCAGGATCGGTGCCCGGCATGACGATTGGTAAGCTAATCAGCCCATGAACGAATGAACCAATTAGCCATTTACGCTAACGTTTCCGTAACTATTTTCGGCCAATCGCTATTGCACGATTTTTTAATTCAGTATAATTGGTCATACAATTAAACAAATGAGTACAAACAAACCTAAATTATTGCAAACTTGGCGCTGGTATGGGCCAAACGACCCAGTGAGCCTACAAGATGTGAAACAGGCAGGCGCCACTGGAATCGTGACGGCTTTGCACCATATTCCGCATGGCGAAGTTTGGCCATTGGAAGACATCCAGGAAAGAAAAGCCATTATAGAGGCCGCTGGATTGCATTGGGCAGTGGTAGAAAGTGTTCCTGTTCATGAAGCCATCAAAACCCGAAGGCCAGGCGCTGAGAAATATCTTGAAAACTACAATACTTCGTTGAGGAATTTGGCCGCTTGTGGCATCAAAACCGTATGCTATAATTTTATGCCGGTGCTGGATTGGACCCGTACACAGTTGGATCTCGAAATGACCGACGGTTCTAAGGCGCTTTATTTCAACTGGACCGATTTGGCCGTATTTGATATTTATATTTTAAAACGTCCAAATGCCGAAGCTGATTATCCAGCTAATATCCTAACCAAGGCCAAAGCCAGGTTTGATAGCTTGAGCGAAGCCGAATTGACCGAATTGCGCATCAATGTGCTCATGGGCATTCCAAACGAAAAAGAAATCGAATTGGAAACCTTGCGCGCCAGTATAGACGAATACCAAAACATAGGCAGGGAAGGACTGAAAGCCAATTTAGCCTGGTTTTTGGCTGGTATAGCTGCTACTTGTACCGAAACCGGGATCAAGATGACCATCCACCCTGACGATCCGCCATACCCGATTTTAGGTTTGCCACGCATTGCGAGTACCAAAGAAGATTTAACCAGTATCTTGAGAAGCGTTGATCAGCCATTTAACGGCATCTGTTACTGTACGGGCTCGCTGGGGGCCGGAATGGATAACCAATTGGTTGATATTTTTGAAGCGGTAAAAGAACGCGTGTACTTTCTGCACCTACGCAACGTAACCAAAGATGAAGAAGGCAATTTTTATGAAGCCGACCACTTAGGAGGCGATGTCAACATGTATGAAGTGATGAAAGCCGTTGTTGCCGAAAATGCCAAAAGGGAAGAACCTATGCCATTTAGGCCAGACCATGGGCATCAAATGCTCGATGACCTGAACAAGGTAACCAACCCAGGATATTCGGCTATTGGTCGTTTGCGTGGCCTTGCCGAGCTTCGTGGCCTCGAAATGGGCATTACAGGCAATTATTAGCGAATCATAAATCATTTAATGTCCCTAGCTTGGAGTATGTTTGGCCCCGAGCTAGGGATTTTTGATTCTAAACCATCACCCTCGACTTCCAGCTCCCCACTAGCCTTACTGTTTCTTCCGGTCACTAATCTTCAACGGATCATCGCCTTGATTGGCTTTTGGTTTTTGTAACAGCGTATCTATTTTTAAAATGTGTTGATAATGTTGCTTGATGATCGGCAATGTTTCAGTAGAAAATTTGGAAATATCCGCATCTTTAGACCTTTCGCCCATAGAGAATAGGTTGATTGCGTTTTTATGCTCGTTGATCATTAGTCGCACATAATACTCATTGCGTCCCTCGTCTTTAAAATCGTTTATTTTGTTAACCAGTTCCAGCTTGCTTGCGGGTAGTGTTTTCGGTAGGGTATAGCCCTTTTGATTAGCCAAGACCTTCAGTTTTTGATTGGCTAGGCCGTGGTCTTTCATCATCATGGCGGCAAATACCTTCACCTGCTGGTTTTGGGTAAGCTTTTCGATTTGGCTGCTGCTTTCTACTTCAACCATGCCACCCAGCGCGGCGTTTTCGAAAAAAGCGGTTTTTGATGTGTCAACTTGGTTCGAATCGGTTGCAGGTTGGAGCTTGATGGTAGAATCAGGCGCTTCGTTATCGGTCGATTGTGTTTGTTCTTGGTCTTTTTGCGTATTCTGGCAAGCTATGAACCCGATAGGAAATAGCGCAACAATATAGGGGATAAGCTTTTTCATGTTCATTGTTTTTCTTGTTAAACATCCTGTAATGCCCTAGGTTTTGAAAATCGCTGAGCTATAGGTTGTTAGCTTTTTAAAACAATTCATGTTTAAATGGCTTTATAAAGCAACTGAAAAACTTATTGTAAAATTAAACAGAAAATGAAATTGAAATTTTTAACCTTGCTGGCAGTTGTTGGAATGGCAATTGCAGCATGTGGTTCTGGTCGCAAAGACGAAACCACCGATTCTACGAGTATGGATACTTCAATGTCGGCTATGCCCGATACCACCATGTCTGATACCACTCAGATGGACACTACCACCACCAAGCCCGTAGATACCATGCGTCATTAATAACAAAGAGGCTGCCTAGCTTCTGACTTTTTTATTCATTTGAATTAGCCTAAGTTAGGCAGCCTTATTTGCTTCCGATCGGATTAATTGCCCCAATAACTTTAGAGAGCGATCAATTTCGGCATTAAAGGGGTGGCCAAAGCTAATGCGGATAAAATTGGTAAAACGGCCGTCGGTGCTGAACACCTGCCCTGGATAAATGCCAATTTGCTGTTCTAGCGCCGTTCTGAAAACGTTGAAAGCATTTATTTGCGGAGGCAGTTCAACCCAAAGCACATAGCCGCCTGCCGGTTGGTTCACCTTTGTTTCTTCCGGAAAATAATCAAATATGGCTTGCAGGTAGCGCAGGCATTGCGTGTGCAAGGCTTTGCGCAAATTACGCATATGCAGATCGAATCTTCCCGTTTCAAAAAACAGGCCTATGGCTGCCTGGGTTGGCGTAGCCGACGAAATGGTATGCATCAGTTTGGTGTTGAGTACTTTTTCTTTGAATTTGCCTGGAATGCACCAGCCTACGCGGTAACCCGGTGCCAACGACTTGGAAACCGACGAACACAGCAAGACCAAACCGTTTTCATCATAGCTTTTACAAGTTCTCGGCCTCGATTTGCCAAAGAACAAGTCGCCGTAAATATCGTCTTCAATCAACGGGATTTCTTTACTGGCCAATAATGCCACCAATTGTTTTTTGCGCTCTTCGGGCATGACACAACCCAGCGGATTGGTAAAATTGGGCGTAAACAGACAGGCTTTGATATTCACCTTTTCCATAGCCTGTTCCAAATATTCGATGCTGATCCCAGTTTGTGGATCCGTCGGTATTTCCAGTACTTTAAGCCCTTGGCTCTTCATTACGTTAAAAATGCCAAAATAGGTGGGGCTTTCAATCGCTATCGTATCGCCGGGTTCGGCAACTGCCTTGAGGCAAAAAACAAGGGCTTCCATGCAACCCTGGGTGCTTATGATATCGTCGGCGGTGTGCGTTCCGCCCCAGGTGAGCGCATTTTTGGCAATCTGCTGGCGCAAGCGCAGATTACCTTGGATAGTTTCGTAGTTGATACAGCTGTAGGCGTTTTCACGAATGGCTTCGGCCATGGTTTTATTGAGCTTGCTTTCGGGCAACAAGGCAAGAGCAGGTATAGCCATGGAGAGCTGGGAGACCCCCGTTTTATTGATGCTCCTATATACTGTGGCCAGCATTTCATCTACATTCACCTCAAAAGGCTCCTTTTCGGTGTTGGGAATCGAACTTACAACTCGTCCTTTGCGTTCGGCAAAGCGTACATAATAGCCCGATTTTGGCCTGGCCTCGATCAAACCCTGGTTTTCCAGTTCTACATACGTTTTAAAGGCTGTACTTAGGCTAATGCCATGGTCTTTGCTCAACGTTCTCACCGAAGGCAGCTTATCGCCGGTTTTAAGTACGCCATCAATAATGTTCTGTGCGATTTTGTTGGCCAGTTGCTGGTAAAGGAAATCGTTTGTTACCGTATTCATGTCAAATCTGTTATGCTCAAAAATATAAAATCTGCATCTGTTTTTATCTGTTTTCTTTCCTGAATTTTGAAAAACTAAAAGATTACAGTCATGAATACAACAATCATCGAATACGAGCCCGCGCTACAACCTTGTTATGAGCAATTGAACCTTGATTGGCTCCAGGAGTTTTTTGTGGTAGAACCAGCAGACAAATGGATGCTTGAAAATCCGGAAGAGGCCATTCTTAAGCATGGTGGTGTGATTTTGTTTGCCAAGAGCGGAGAAGAAATCGTGGGAACCGTTGCCCTGAAGTTTACGGAGCCTGGCATTTACGAGCTGGCTAAAATGACGGTGGCCAAAACTGCCAGAGGTTTCGGCTTAGGGCGTGTGCTTTGCGAAGCGGCTATTGAAAAAGCCAAACAGCTGGGTGCCCACCAAGTGATTTTATACAGTAATTCCAAGCTCCAAGATGCCATAAACATTTACAAGAAATTAGGTTTTGTACAAGTTCCAGTGGATAAATTAGAATTTGTGCGTATTGATACGATGATGCAGCTTACCTTAAACCCTTAACCATGAACAGACTACAAGAAGACCTCAGCTATTTAGAAGAAATAGTAGAGCAGGCCAAATTAACCGGAATTGATTTTTTGGCCGAATTGGAGCACCTGTCTACCAGTCCGCTGGCAGGTGAAGTAACCCAAAGCACTACGCTGCCCGAAGGTGGAGGTGCGCTGGATGCCCTGCAACTGTTCAAGGCACATTACCAGCGTTTGATTACGGCTTCGGGCGGACCAAGATATTGGGGCTTCGTAACCGGAGGGACGACACCGGCGGCTTTGGTGGGCGATTGGCTCTGCAGTGTTTTTGACCAAAATCCGCAGAGCGTAACCTTAAACGGCGATATTTCTGCACACATTGAACACCAGACTGTTCAGCTCATGCGTCGCTTGTTTAACCTGCCCGATCATTTTAATGGCAGTTTTGTAAGTGGCGCTACCTTATCTAATTTCACTGGTTTGGCGGTGGCCAGACAATGGGCAGGCGAACAGCTAAAACAGAACATTGCGGCCGACGGCATGTTGCCAGGGATCAAGGTGCTGAGTGCCAATCCGCATTCGTCGGTACTTAAATCGCTGGCCATGCTGGGTTTTGGACGTAACCAACTAATCACGGTGAAAAGCAAACCCAATACCGAATCAGTTGATTTGGCCGATTTGGAAAGCTTGTTGGCCATGTACCAAGATTCGCCCATCATTTTGAGCGCGAGCGCAGGCACGGTCAATACTTCAGACTTCGACGACCTGGAAGCCATTGCGCAACTTAAAAAACAATACCGGTTCTGGTTGCACATCGATGCGGCCTTTGGTGGCTTTGCCGCCTGCGCACCTAAATATGCCTCCTTGCTCAAGGGCTGGGAAATGGCAGACAGCATAACGATTGACGGCCATAAGTGGATGAACGTACCTTATGATAGCGCCATTGCTTTTGTGCGAAATGAGCACCAAAACCTACAAGTTCAGACTTTTCAGAACTCAAATGCTCCGTACCTGGGCAATCCGGCTACCAATTTTTCCTTTGCCAGTACTGTACCCGAAAATTCGAGACGCTTGCGTGCCTTGCCCGCCTGGTTCAGCCTGATTGCCTATGGCAGGGAAGGATTCAGGCAAATAGCCGAAAACTCCATCCATTTGGCACAGCAATTTGGTGAATTGATTTGCCAAAGCGAGAAATTCGAGCTGTTGGCCCCGGTAAAGCTCAATACGGTTTGCTTTACGCTGAAACAAGGGAAAGATCAGGTTGATTTGTATTTGGATACGCTCAATAAATTGGGCAAGGTTTACCTCACGCCAACCTTGTATGCCGGCCAACGTTGCATCCGTGCGGCCTTTGTAAATTGGCGTACCAGCGAAAAAGACCTGGAAATTGCACAAGAAGCCATGCTTGAGGCCTACAGAAGTTGTTTTGAGGCTTAAAAAATAAAACCCCGACCAATCGATCGGGGTTTTGTGTTATTCTTCTTCGGCTTTATTCTTGAGCGCGGTTAGCAGGGTATAAGCATTGCTGGTGACCACTTTTCCTTCAATCGGTGTTTTGATTTCGGTATAGCCATCGGTTGCGTAGCCAGTTTCTACTTGCTTAGGGGTAAACCTGTTCGTGCCTGTTTCTAGAAAAACATACTTTTTGCCTTGCCAATCCACAATGGCACCATCAGGTAGCGTTTTGCTCGAATGGTTTTTCAGTTTGATCTGTGCATTGACAAACGTTCCGGGTAGAAGTTTTTGGTGATGGCCCCGCAGGTGGCAATGAACCTCAACCGTTCTGTTTTCGTCAAGGTTTTGGGTAACCAGCATCACTTCGGCCTCCAGTTTCTCGTTCGGGTTTCCAACAGTGCTAAACGTAACTTTTTGCCCCTTTTCCAAATTTTTGGCATCATTTTCAAAAATGTTAAGCGAAAGGTGGATTTCTGATGGATTGATGATTTCGAACAACACATCGGTTGGACCTACATATTTGCCCGGATTAACATTTACCTTGGCCACAAAGCCGTTAATGGGCGAATAGATATTGACCGTTCTCGAAATGTTGTCATCGCTAAGTTTGCTGGGCGAAATGCCAATCAATTTCAGTTTTTCGGCCAGGGAGTTGACCAGGATGCGTTGGGTCTCGAAATCGGATTTGGCCTGCTGCAATACTTTTTGGCTGTTCGATTGGGTGGCATTCAGTTCTTTTTGGCGGTTGTAATCGGCTGTTGCAAAGGCCAGTTTAGCTTTGGCCGTAAGATAATCTTGTTGCATCTGGATAAAGGCAACATCTTCTATGGTGGCTAAAACAGAACCTTTTTGCACGGCTGTCCCGTTAACCAGCCTGCTGCTTTTGATAAATCCACCCAAGGGAAAGCTAATGGTATGAAGATTTTCTGGTGGCAATTCGATGCTACCATTCACATTCAATGTCGATTCAACCGGACGCGTTTCTATCTGGCCGATGGTGAGGTCTGCATTTTTGCGCTGCACATCGCTAAGCGTTACGATTTCTTCTGTCGGTGCGGTAACTGTTTTTTTAACTTCTGCAGGTGCTGGTTTGTTGCCACAGGAAGCGAAGAACAAAGCTGCAAAAATCAAGATGATTGTATTTTTCATATGCTACTTGATAATGCCATGAAGGCGTTCAATTTCTATAAGTGTTTCGTTTAAGTGGTTGATCAACTGGTAGTATTGGCTTTTGATCTCAATACTTTGGTTAATCAGAATGGTCCAATCCAAATAATTGATGTCGCCGGCATCGAGCTTGGCACTAGCCGATTTTTCGATTTTGCTTGCATTGGGCAATAATTGCTGATGATAGCTTGCCAAAGTTTCCTGATAAGCCTTGGCTTTGGTTAAAGCCTTTTCTAACTCGGCATTGTAGTTGAGTTGCAAGGCTTCCAGTTCTTTTTGCTGCTGTTGTACGTAAATACCCATAGCCTTGGCTTTGGCATTTTGCGCACCAAAAAATAGGGGAAGGGCAATGCCCGCACTAAACGACTGAAAACGGTGCGAGCGGTTGTAGAATACTTCCTGACCGCTGGGCGTATTTTGCCAGCCCATGAAAGAGGCATTGGCATAACCCAGGTTAAGCGACGGCAAGAGCTTGCTTTTTTCGAGCTTTTGGTTCAATTGACCCTGCTTTACCATTTCCTGTTGCCATAAAATAGAGGGGTTTTGCGCAACAGATGGTGACACCAATATTTTAGGATCGATGGGATAGATGAGTACGGAGGCATCTAAGGCTATGTTTTCTTGATGCTGTACCAGCATTTGTATTCTTTTTTGCAAGCTGTTTTGGTCGGCTAGCAATACGTTGAGCTGTGCGGCAATCTGCAGCCTTTGGTTGGCCGCCGTGGTTTTTTCAATGATGTCGGTTTCACCTAAACGGTAACGGTTTTCGGCCTTTTCGGCAAAACGGGCGTAAATGCTGTCGGCTTTCAACAGCACCGCTTTTTTCTGATCGAGTACCAGCAGGTTAAAATACAGGTTCTTGATCTCGGTCTGCAAATCGAGCAGCTGAATAGCCGTTTGCGCGCGTCCGGCGTTAAGCATAGAGCGGTTTACATCTTTTTGCCTACTGTAAACCGTTGGAAATTGGAAGCTTTGCGAAAGCAGGAACCTGTTGTCGTTAAAGCTGCCGTTTAAATGTCCCGCTTCATAAACCAAATCTGTTTTGGGAATATCTACCGCTGTCGGAATTAGGGCATTGAGATAGCTTTCGTTCAACCGGGCGGCATTTATGGTCGGAAAATTAGCCGATGCTTTTTGCAACAGCTCGTTAAGGCCAATCCGTTCTTGGGCATTTGCGTTACTGTTCAACAAAAACAGGCAGCATAAAGCGATCAACACCGGTTTTGGCTTGAAATACTTAAAGCCTTTCTCAAAAAGGATGTATAAAACCGGCAATACGAATAGCGTAAGCAAGGTAGAGATGATCAATCCGCCAATAACCACAGTTGCAAGGGGCTTTTGTACGGCACCTCCGGCTCCGGTGCTGATGGCCATCGGAATAAAGCCCAACGATGGAACCAGGGCCGTCATCAATACCGCACGGAGCTTGGTTTTGGTAGCGTGTACTACGATCCTCCGCAAATCGGTCCAGCCTTCCTTTTTGAGCCGGTTAAATTCGGAAACCAATAAGATCCCATTCAATACGGCTACGCCAAAAAGGGCAATAAAGCCTACGCCTGCAGAGATACTGAAAGGCATGTCGCGTACCCAAAGCGCAAAAATGCCACCCATGGCCGATAGCGGGATAGCCGTGTAAATCAACAAGCCTTGTTTTACCGAATTAAAGGCAAAATACAGCAACAGGAAAATCATGAGCAAGGCTACCGGCACCACAATGGCCAAGCGGTCTTTGGCGGCATTCATGTTTTCGAAAGAACCGCCGTAAACCAGGCTATAGCCTGCTGGAAGCTTGAGTTGCTGCTCTGCTTTTTGCTGCAGTTCGGCCACAATGGTCTGCACATCTCGTCCGGTAACGTTAAAACCGATCACGATGCGTCTTTTGGTATCTTCGCGCTGGATCTGGTTTACGCCTTCTACCTCTTTGATGTCGGCTACCTCCGAAACGGGGATCTGGTAGCCGCTTTTAGTTGATATCATGAGATTTCTGATGTCGTCGATGTTCTTTTTGGCATCCTCGTTGAGCCTCACTACCAAATCGAAACGCTTTTCGCCTTCATACACCTGTCCGGCGCTCTTTCCGGCAAAAGCTGTGTTAACGGTATTGTTGATGTCGTCAACATTCAATCCGTATTTGGCCAGGGCGTCGCGGTTAAATTTAATGACGATCTGGGGCATGCCCGTAACGGTTTCTTCATAAATGTTGATGGCTCCCGGTACGGTTTGGATAATCTCGTTCAGGCGGTGCGCATAAACGGAAAGGCTATCCAGGTCTTCCCCAAAGATCTTGCACACTACGTCTTGTCGGGCACCGGTCATCAGTTCATTAAAACGCATTTGAACCGGAAACTGAAAACCTACGGTAATGCCCGGCACGGCCGAGAGCTCTTTGGTCATTTTTTCGGAGAGCTCGGGAAAGATGTGGCCGAAGTCCATTCTTTTTTGGGTTTGAGGATCACCATCATGTCGCCCGCCTCAAAAGGCATGGGGTCGGTGGGGATTTCGGCGCTGCCTATTTTGGTTACCACCTTTTCTACCTCCGGAAACTTATTGAGCAGGATGTGCGAGGCCTGTTGGGTGTATTTGATCGTGTTGTTCAGGTTGCTTCCCGTGAGCAGGCGGGTTTCGACCGCAAAATCGCCTTCCTCTATTTGGGGGATAAACTCTCCGCCCAAGCGCCCCAATACCAAAATGGCAAAGGCAAACAAAGCCAGGGTAACCGCTATAATGGTTTTAGGGAATTTCAACAAGCGCTTTAGCAAAGGCATGTATCTTCTTTCTATCCAAACCGTTACCTTGTCAGCTAAGGTGGCTTTGTGGTTTAGTTTTTTGTTCAGGAAAAGTGCGTTCATCATGGGTACATAGGTAATAGACAAGATGAAGGCTCCCAAGATGGCAAAAGCAATGGTTAAGGCCATAGGCTTGAACATTTTGCCTTCTATGCCCTCTAACGAAAGGATTGGCAAATAAACGATAAGGATAATGATCTGGCTAAATACCGCCGAATTGATGATGCTTCTGGTTGATTTGGAAACCTCCTCGTCCATTTGTTCTTGCGAGATGGAATTGAGCTTTTTAAAGTGATGCGAATGCGAGAAGCGGTGCAGCACGGCTTCTACCACGATGACCGAGCCATCAACGATGAGGCCGAAATCGATGGCACCCAAGCTCATCAGATTGCCGCCTACGCCAAACATATTCATCAGGATGATGGCAAAAAGCATGGCCAGCGGGATAACCGACGATACGATTAATCCGGCACGCAGGTTGCCCAAAAAGAATACGAGTACGAAAACCACGATCAGGGCGCCTTCCAGCAGATTGGTTTCTACTGTTTCGATAGCGCTGTTAACCATCTTGGTCCGATCCAGGAAAGGCTCAACCACCACGCCTTCTGGCAGATCTTTTTGTATTTCGGCTATTTTTTGCTTGACGCGCGCCACCACTACCGAGCTGTTTTCGCCTTTCAGCATCATAACCACGGCGCCGGCCACTTCGCCTTTGTCGTTATAGGTCATGGCGCCATAGCGAATGGCCGAGCCCAGTTGCACCTTGGCTACATCTCTTACCAATACCGGTATGCCGTTGTTCAATGTTTTGACAACGATTTTGCCAATATCGTCTAAGCTGGCCGTCAAGCCTTCGCTTCTGATGTAGAGTACGGTAGGCCCCTTTTCGATGTAGGCGCCACCGGTATTTTGGTTGTTTTTTTCGAGCGCCTCAAAAATGTCGGCAATCGTAATGTTGTTGGCTTTGAGGTAACTCGGATTTACTGCAATTTCATATTGTTTGAGCTTGCCGCCAAAGCTCGAAACTTCGGCTACGCCCTTGGTGCCCATCAGTTGGCGACGCACGATCCAATCTTGGATGGTACGTAGCTGCATGGCATCGTATTTATCTTCGTAGCCCGCTTTTGGCCTTACCACATATTGGTAAATCTCGCCCAAGCCGGTACTTACGGGCGCCAGTTCTGGAGATCCGATGCCCGAAGGCAAATCACGTTGTACCTGTTGCAGGCGTTCGGTTACCTGTTGCCTGGCCCAATACAGATCGGTTTCATCGTTAAACACAATGGTTACCAGCGAAAGGCCAAAGCGTGAAAAGCTTCTGATCTGTTTCAGCCCCGGAATGTTGCTGCACGATTGTTCTATCGGGAAAGTAATCAATCGTTCAATATCGGGTGCACCCAGAGAAGGGGAAACGGTCAATACCTGCACCTGGTTATCGGTAATATCGGGCACGGCATCGATTGGGAGCTTTCTCAATTCGAAAATGCCCCAAAGCAATAGGGCAAATACAAATAGCCCTATAATCAGCTTGTTCTTGACAGAAAAGCTGATGATCTTGTTCATCATAAAAGTTAAGTTATTGTGGCGCCAGAGGCACCGTTTGCATACAAATAATTAATCGGCATCTTGGGGCCGAAAGATTAACATGCAGCGGGGCGCGGAGGCTTGAACAGCGACGAATTGATGTTGTCGGGAATGAGACTATCGTTGGGTAAGGGATAGTCTGGCATGTATTTGAACAGAAAATCTGCTGTGATCAGTATGGGTTTGGCAGGAATACAGAAGGAGAGCACAGCAGGGTTTGCCATCTTTTTAAAGGGCAGTTTCATGTCTTCTTCATCGTCCGAATCATTGTCGTTGCCCCAATAGTGCATGGAAAGGAAATCGATAAAGGAAATATCGGGCCTTTGCTGGCAATGGTAATGAAAATGATGGAAAAGCGCAGGCATTTTAAGCAACTGATGCACCGGCGTGATGTTAAAAGTCACGATCGTTATCAGCAGATATGAATAGAGCCTGTTCACAAGGACAAAAGTATAAAAAAACCAAATCCAAAGAAATTTTAAAGCATGATCAACTTTAAATCAACAGTTTTGTTGCAAAAAAAGCATGGCGTTCCAAGTGAGATGTTCAAGCCCCAGGTTAATGGACTGCCTGTACGATCCGTGTAAATTTTCCATAAAATCATGGTTTCGTAAACATAAAATTACAACTTTGCTTCCCATGAACAGAATACTCCTTACCGAAGATGATCAGCGGGTGGCTTCCTTCATTGAAAAAGGATTGAGAGAAAGCCTATATCAGGTAAAAACGGTTGGCAAGGGACGGGAGGCGATTAACGAGGCCAGCGAAAACAATTACGATGTAATCATTTTAGACATCATGTTGCCGGATATCAGCGGATTTGAGGTTTGCAGCTTGCTCAGGCAACGTAAAAATACCACCCCGATCATCATCCTCAGCGCCCTGGACACTCCTGAAGAAAAGGTTCGTGGATTGGAAAGTGGTGCGGATGACTATTTGGCCAAGCCTTTTCTGTTCGACGAGCTGTTGGCGCGCATCAACGCACAGCTGAGAAGAACCGAGTTCAACAGCGGCATTGTCGATTTTCAACGATATGGCGGCGTAGAAATCAACATAAAGGAACAAAGCGCCCAACGCGATGGCAGGGAACTCAATTTATCGCCACGAGAATTTAAGTTATTGGCTTTTTTGATGAAGAACAGAGAAAAAGCACTTTCGCGAATGGCCATTGCCCAAGCGGTATGGGATATTAACTTTGACACGACTTCCAATTCGGTTGACGTGTACATCAACTACCTCCGCAATAAAATAGATAAGGATTTTGAACAACCCCTGATCCATACCATCAAAGGGACCGGATACATGTTCAAATTGAAATAACATGACGTTAAGGAACAAACTCACCATACTCTCTACCTTGCTTTTCGCCTTTGCCTTGGGTTTGGTGTTTTTGGGTACCTTTTTGCTGTTCAAGGAGCATACGCGTGAACTTTACTTTAAAAAACTGCTCGAACGCGCCAACACGGCCGCGTATTTCTATTTTGAGAAGGATGAGGTAAACGATAAAAAATACAGAAGCATAGAAGCCCAGTACAGGCGGATCTACAACGAATCGATCCGTGTATACCATGCCGACAATAAAAGCGTGTTTATTGATGATAAATTGAATTTTAAGCTTAGCGACGAAACCCTCAACAAAATCGTCGATGAAGGGAACCTTACATTCAAACTGGGCAACAAACAATTGGCCGGATTGTACTACAAAGACAACCAGGGTAATTTTATTATCGTCATTTCTGGAGTTGACATTGCCGGAAACGTGCAATTGGATGCCTTGAAGAAAATGCTCATTTTCTTTTACCTGCTTGGTGCCCTTATCCATTTCCTGCTGGCTGGATTTTTGGCCAAAAAAACATTTAGGCCTTTTGCCACGCTGATTAAAAAGGTAAATTCGATTACCACAGATAACCTGCACTCACGATTGGATGTTCCTGTTGGGCACAAAGACGAGATCAAGGAACTCATTATTACTTTCAACTACTTCCTGGCACGCTTGGAAAACGGTGTGCAAACGCAGAAGAATTTCCTCAAAAATGCTTCGCATGAACTCAAAACGCCACTAACGGCCATTATGGGCGATATTGACGTAACCCTGAACCAGCCCCGGAGCAAAGAGGAATATGAAACGTTGCTGATTTCGCTCAAGAATGATACGGTCCACCTCAAATCTATTCTAGACAGTCTGTTGATCCTTTCAGGACTGGAAATGTCGGGTGAACAGAAGATGGTTGATGTCCGCATAGACGAGGTGTTGTGGAACGTGCTGGAGAAAAAAGCCATCGAGTACCCCAATGCCCAGGTTGCCGTCAGCGTAGCCATATCGCCTTTGCAAGAACAGCTGTTGACCGTGAGGGCCAATCGGGAACTGCTTTATATTGCTTTGTCGAATCTATTGGACAATGCCATTAAATTTTCGGATGCTCCCCAGGTAAAGGTATCGATTGCTTCGGTTAACGACCAATTACAAGTGGCCATCAGCGACAATGGTCCTGGTATTCCGGCAAATGATGCCGAAGCGGTTTTCGAACTTTTTTACCGTAGTCATCAAACCCGACACATCAAAGGGCAGGGTATAGGCCTGTATATCACCAAACAGATCTTGCAATTGCATCACATTGAACTACAGTTGGTTTCGCAACCTGATCAAGGAACCTGCGTAAAATTGATTTTTTAATCAATTAGCCTACACCGGGGCGCAGTTTAGCATGCTAACAGTCTGGCGATTGAGCAATTAACACGCATTACGCATTACGCAACACGCACTACTCACTACCTACTACGCATTACGCAATACACAATACACAATACTCACTACGCACTACCCATTTCTAATCATTTTCTAATCCAGCCAAAACCAGTCTCTAATGCTAGGCTTCTAATTTTGGGCCGTTCGCATTTTTCGCGATAGATAGAGATGAAGAAAAACTACCTTAAAGTAGCCGTTTTTTTTGCCATAGCCATACAGAGCCATTTTTGTAAAGCGCAAGACAGTGTGCGCCTAACTTTGCCCGAAGCCGAAAAGATCTTCGTGCAGCAAAACCTCTCGCTTTTGGCTCAGCGTTACAACATTGATATGGCCAAGGCACAGGTTATCCAAGTCAAGCTGTACAACAATCCCACTATCCAGTTCGAAGGCAATATTTATAATCCCCAGCTTAAAAAATTCTTTAACATGGGCAATCCCTATGGGCAATATACGGTAGAAGTAACACAGCTTATTGCCTTGGCTGGTAAACGCAATAAGCAGATTAAAATGGCTCAAACCTATTTGGTTTTAGAAGAAAGTCGTTTTTTTGATCTGTTGCGTACCCTGCAATATACCTTGCGCAGCAATTTTTACCAGCTTTATTTTTTGCGCCAATCTATTAACGGCTATGCTTTACAGGTTTCGTACCTCGAAAAACTGAATACGGCATACCAAGAATTGTTGGCCAAAGGCGTGGTGAGCCTCAAGGATGCCCTACGGATCAAATCGCTGCTGTATACCTTAAAAGCCGAACAAACCTCCTTGCAGAATCAGGTCAATGACATCGCTGCAGAACTGCAGCTGCTTTTGCAAAGCAAGGCTCCTTTAATACCGGTAGTTGGGCAGTTCGATGTAGCCGGAGAGTTGAAGCGCTACTCGTTAGCCAGTTTGTTAGACACTGCAATAGCCAGTCGCTACGATTTAAAAGAAGCCCAACAAAATGTGGTCTATAGCCAACAAAACTATGCCCTGCAAAAAGCCATGGCCATTCCAGACGTTACTTTGGGCGCCCAGTTCGATAAGCGCGGAAGTTTTGTAGACAATGCCACTTTCTTTACGGTAGGTATCGACTTGCCTTTCTTTAACCGCAACCAAGGCCATATCAGATCGGCTAAGCTTAATATCGATCAATCAAAGGTGGCCCTGCAGCTGCAAAATGAAACCTTGCGCAAAGAAGTACAATCGGCCTACCTCAAAGCCATCAATACTAACCAGGTGATCCAATCTTTCGATCCAGGCTTTGTGCCGGAGCTTCAAAAATTGCTCCTTTCCGTTACCGCCAGCTTTCAGCGCAAAGACCTGAGCCTGTTGGAATTTACCGATTTCTACGAAAGCTATAAAGACAATCTTGTGCAGTTTTATCAGTTGCAGAACGAACGGATGCAGGCCGTCGAAACCTTACAGTTCGCCGTAGGCAAAACCATTTTCAATTACTGATACATGAAGAAATCCACATTATACGTCATTACACTGCTCATAGCCGGTTTTTTTGCAGGCTGTGGCAACAAGCCAAGCGAAGTGCCTCAATCAGCCGAACTATTGCCCGATAGTTTAATCAATAACGTACAAACCGTACCTGTAAAGCTCGAAGACGAAAATGGCGTCATTAAGCTCAACGGCAAGGTACAGGCCAACGAAGCAAAACAAGCCAAGGTCTTCGCCTTGGTCAGTGGCAAGGTGCAGTCGTTAAAAGTAGAATTGGGCGATTTTGTGCAAAAAGGACAAGTACTCGCCGTCTTGAACAGTATTGAAGCCGCGGGTATCGCAAACGATTTGGTCAATGCCGAAGCCAATGTAATGCTATCCGAAAAAACATTGGCCACCACCAAGTCACTATATGAAGGAAATCTGGCTACCGAGCAGGATTACCTCGGCGCCAAGGTTAATTACAATAAATCGCTTGCTGATCTGCAAAAGGCCAAACAAGTAGCCTCTATTTCGGGAGGAAACCAGTCGCAGTACTTGCTTAAGGCACCGATTAGCGGCTATGTAATCGAAAAAAACATCACCAATAACTCTGCTATTCGCCCCGATAACAATGCCGATCTTTTTGTGATTGCCGACTTGTCTGAGGTATGGATCATGGCCAATGTATACGAAGCCGACATGAACAATGTGCATTTGGGCGACGAAGTCATGGTAAGCACGCTGGCCAACCCAGCAAAAAGCTACCGGGGCAAAATAGATAAAGTGTACAATATGCTCGACCCGAGCACTCGGACCATGAAAGTACGCATCAGCATGAACAATGCCAGCAACGAATTTAAGCCTGAAATGTTCGCCAAGGTAAAAGTAGACCGTAAAGTAACCCATAAGGCATTGGTTATTCCCGCACAGGCTATGGTAATGGACAATGGCAAAAACTATGTGGTTGTCAAAAAGAACGGCAAACTGGCCATTCAGGCTATCCAAATCATCAGCCGGTTCGAAGACAAAGCCTACATCACTGGCCTTGCCGTTGGCGATGAAGTGGTAACCAGTTCGCAATTATTCCTGTATCAGGCACTGACCAACAATTAACACCAAGCGCATGTCTAAACTCATTAAAAATATCATTGCCTTTTCGCTAAAGAACAAGTTTTTCATCTTTTTGGCTACTTTGGTGCTTATCATTTGGGGTGCTTTGGCCTTTAAGAATATCCCGATAGAAGCTTTCCCCGATGTAACCAATACACAGATCACCGTTATAACACAATGGCCGGGGCGAAGTGCCGAGGAGGTAGAAAAGTTGGTTTCCATGCCCATAGAAGTTGCCCTCAATCCCGTGCAAAAGAAAACCTCGGTCAGGTCTACCGCGGTTTTCGGCCTATCGGTAGTCAAGGTAATTTTCGACGATGGGGTAGACGATGCTTTTGCCCGCCAGCAGGTAAATAACCTCTTGCGCGATGTAGCCTTACCCGAGGGTGCCGACCCCGATGTACAGCCACCAACTGGTCCAATCGGCGAAATTTTTCGCTATACGCTAACCAGCCATACCAAAACCGTTAAAGAACTTAAAACCTTGCAAGATTGGGTGATAGAGCGCCAGTTATTGGGTGTGCCTGGCGTAGGCGATATTGTAAGCTTTGGGGGCGAAGTCAAGACCTTTGAGATTAAAGTCAATCCAGAAAAACTGGCTTCTTATAACATCAGTCCCTTAGATGTTTATGAAGCGGCCTCGAAAAGCAACATCAATGTAGGGGGCGATGTGATTGTTGACAATGCCCAAGCCTACGTCGTACGTGGCATTGGCCTGCTCCAGAACGAAGAGGAAATCCGCAACATCATCGTAACCAACATTGATGGAACCCCAATTTTGGTCAAAGACGTGGCCTCGGTAGACATATCGAGCCTGCCGAGATTAGGGCAGGTTGGCCGCGACCAGCTTAACGATGTGGTAGAAGGCATTGTAGTGATGCGCAAAGGCGAGAATCCAAGCGAGGTCATCAAAAAAGTGCAAGCCAAGATCGAGTACCTGAACGAGAAGGTACTGCCCGAAGATGTCAAGATTAATACCTTTTATAACCGCAATAACCTGATCGATTTTGCGACCCACACCGTGCTGCACAACATGCTGGAGGGGATTATTTTCGTGACGGTTATTGTTTTTCTGTTTATGGCCGATTGGCGCACCACGGTTATCGTGGCGCTGGTTATTCCTTTGGCTTTGTTGTTTGCATTTGTCTGTTTAACCCTAAAGGGCATTAGTGCAAATTTGCTGTCTATGGGTGCCATCGATTTTGGTATCATTATAGACGGGGCGGTGGTAATGGTCGAGGGTATTTTTGTGGTGCTCGATCAAAAGGCACACCAAATAGGTATGCCCCGATTTAACCGGTTATCGAAGTTAGGTGCGATAAAAAACACTGGTGGAGAATTGGGAAAGGCGGTTTTCTTTTCCAAGCTCATTATCATCGCCGCGCTGTTGCCCATCTTTGCCTTTCAAAAAGTAGAAGGAAAAATGTTTTCGCCTCTAGCCTGGACATTAGGTTTCGCCCTTTTGGGAGCTTTGATTTTAACCTTGACCCTGGTGCCATTGCTCAGTAGCCTCTTGTTGCGCAAAAATGTACGCGAAAAGCACAATCGCTTTGTCGAAGGTCTGACCAATGGCGTCATGAAGCTGTTTTCGTGGTCGTACCGCAACAAAAGAATAGCCC
>JBCNPG010000299.1:0-4765 GCA_039593445.1 Pedobacter sp. | reverse complement strand
TGTGCCTTGATAGAACCATCGGTAAACTGTACCATCGAATGGATGATCGATTGCGGGTGGACAACAACTTCAATCTGATCGCTGCTTAACCCAAACAGCCATTTGGCTTCTATGGCCTCCAGGCCTTTGTTCATCAGTGAAGCCGAATCGATGGTGATCTTGGCCCCCATTACCCAATTGGGATGCTTTAAAGCCTGTGCTTTGGTTACCTGGGCCAAGAAATCCCTATCCTTGCCCCTGAAAGGCCCGCCCGAAGCCGTAAGCATGATTTTTTCGATGGCCTGGTTGGACTCGCCGACCAAACATTGAAAAATAGCCGAATGTTCCGAATCTACCGGAATGATGTTAACGCCGTTTTCCTCAGCCAGCTGCATCACCAATTCGCCAGCTACCACCAAAGTTTCCTTATTGGCCAAACCAATGTCTTTCTTGGCTTTAATGGCCTCGATAGTAGGCTTTAGTCCCACCGAACCCATAATGGCCGTTAATACCAACTGGGTTTGAGGCAAGGCTACCGCTGCCAACAAGGCTTCTTCGCCACACAGCACCTGCGTATGGGGCAAGGCATTTTTAACCGTTTGATAATGGTCTTCGCAAGTAATTACAACCAGCGCTGGGTTAAATTCGAGCGCCTGTTCGATCAGCAGCGAGGCATTGTTCTGGGCAGTGAGCGCATTGACGCGATAGCGTGTCGGGTTGGCCCGAACTACTTCCAAAGCCTGCGTCCCTATCGATCCTGTACTGCCTAGTATAGCTATATTCTTCAATTCATTCTTTTTTAAGTGCCATCCATTCTGGAATTACCATAAGCGGATAGCAGATCTAAGTCTTCACATATTGTGTAAGCTCGTCGGCAATCTTTCTGTCGTTGCTTAAACGAGGTACTTTGTTTTGTCCGCCAAGCTTGCCCGCAGCGCGCATATAGTTTACAAAAGCATCTTGTTGCAAGGTACGGATAATTAACGGTTGCAGAATTTTGCCTTCAATAAGGTCAAAATAGTAAATATTCTTCTTTTGCAAAGCCTCGTCTACTTTGGCCGCAAAAGCTTGCAGGTTACCCGGCTCCCTCCCAAACTCTACAAACCACTCATGGTAAGGCAGTTGGCCATGGGGTGCATTCACTTGCGGCGCTACTGTAAATTCTGTAATTTCTACCCCTTCCTGATTGGCTACCGAAAGCAATGCATGCTCAACCTCCTCGCCGATCACATGTTCGCCAAAAGCTGAAATGAAATGCTTGATACGACCGGTTACCAAAATCTTATAGGGGTTTTTCGACACAAATTTTACGGTATCGCCAATGCTATAGCCCCACAAACCGGCATTGGTGTTCAAGATAAGTGCATAATTCTTGTCCAGTTCTACTTCGCCCAAGCTTAAACGGGTCGGATTTTCATTGTAGTACTCGTCGGCAGGAACAAATTCGTAAAAAATGCCCGCGTTGGCCAATAGCAAAAGTCCCTTGTCCTGCTGACTATCCTGGTAGGCTATAAAGCCTTCGGATGCCGGGTAGGTTTCTATCGAATCTATTTTTTTGCCGATGCTGGCTTCTATTTTGGCCCGATAAGGTTCGTAATTCACCCCACCATACACAAACAGGCTAAAATTCTGGAAAATGTCTTTTATTTTTTTGCCGCCAGACTTTACTTTGAGCCTGTCAAAATACATTTGTACCCATGGCGGAATGCCCGAAATGAGCGTCATATCTTGATGCATCGTCTCTTCTACTATGGCATCGACCTTTTCTTCCCAATCTTCAATGCAGTTGGTCGGATAAGAGGGCAGCCTGTTCTTTTGCAGGTAAGCTGGCACCAGGTGTGCTACAATGCCCGATAAACGCCCTACTTTAATGCCATGCTTTTCGGTTAAAACCGGACTGCCTTGCAGGAAGATCATTTTGCCATTTACAAAATCGGCTTTGCCTGTTTCGTTAATGTAGGTTAGCAAGGCATTGCGTGCGGCCTTGATGTGTTCAGGCATCGATTCTTTAGAAATAGGGATATACTTGACACCAGAAGTAGTGCCCGAGGTTTTGGCGAAATAGGCTGGTTTTCCCTTCCAAAGGATATCTTTTTCTCCGGCTACCACCCTATCTACATAAGGCCTCAATGCTTCATAATCGCGGATGGGAACCTTGGCCTTGAAATCGGCGTAGCTTTTTATGGATGCAAAATCATGGTCATGTCCAAAAACCGTAGTGGAAGCCTCTTTGATCAACGATTGGAAGATAGCTTGCTGCGCTTTTACCGCATCCTTCTTCCACTTGTCGATCCCTTTTACCACCCATGCCGCAAACGGCTTGCTCAATGCTGCTTTTAATCCCATTTTTTAGTTTTCGGTTACCGCCTTACAATTCTTGGTTGAGCTGCCAGTTGTCAATGAACTTAAGGCTAACCAACCCGTGAGCTTTAAATTAAACAATGTTATGGATAATATCGGGGTGTTCGTCGCCTTTATAATCGCTCATGATCTTGCGATAGGCCACCGCAAAAAACGCGGTTGTGAAAGGAACGATTACAAACGAACTGAAAATAACCACAATGAGCGAAATGTACTGGTTGATGTCGGTATCGAAAAAGAAATTGATCAAACGGAAGCCAGTGGTAACCACGACGTAGAAAAAGCCAAATACGATGGCCTGAACAATGACCAGTCCCAACAAAAAGAACATCAGCTTGATAAAATTGCCTTTGGTCGTGGCCAAGCTCAGTTTAATGGATTCGAAAGGCGGAGAATGCTTGTCGATGATAAAGAAGGGAAAGAAAATTATGCGGATAAACGTAAAAAAGATACTGATCATGGCAATGATCACCGCAATGTTTACTATGATCTTGCCCGTTTCTGCATAACCGTCAATAAGATGCTGACTTACCGCAAATTTGAAGATCAAGTCTAGAATATACAGCACAGGCATGAGCAAAATACCAACAAAAAAGATGCTGATGCCGAAATAAATGGTACCCAGCAAGAAACGGCCAATTTCTTTACGCGTCGGTAAAGTGTCGATGATTTTGATGTCCGCATTTTCATCGTCGAGCAAATGAAAAATATATTTGATCATGCAGAGCTCTATCACGCAATAGCACATGATGAAAATAAGCAGCATCACGATCTTGATGCCAATATGCAGCTCTTCCATAAAGAAGGCCATAAAGGTAGAGGTCGATGCCGTAATGAAAATCAGGAAGCAAAGCGTAGCAATGGAAAAATAATTCTCTTTGGTTACCTTCCAGGCCTGCAACACTACATCCTTAACCGCAAATGTGCTTTCCTTTAAATAATCTATCATGATTGCTTAAATATAATTCGCTTAAAAAAGTCTTGTATAAAGCCTAAACCATAGGCCGTAAGTTGTATAAAAGATGCAACAACACTCAAAAATGCAATTTTTATTGATTTGTTGACCTGCCAAGCATGAAAAAATATCAACACAAAAAAGAGCAGCAAAAAGAAATTGCATACCCAGGCTAATGGCCAATAAATGAAGTTGCACAATAGGGTAACACCCAATCCGACAACAAAAAACGCCGGAAAAAAATGTACCAGTTTCAGCTCTGAAGGAAAATGTTTGTAAATATTGATCCTTGCGCGCCCAAAAAAATGCAATTGCTTGTAAAACTGCTTGAAACTGGTCCTTCTCTTGTGAAAGACCTTGGCAGCCGGGATCAGGCCGATTTTAAAGCCGTTTTCGTGGATACGGATGCTATATTCGATGTCTTCACCCAAACGGGTGAGGATAAAACCGCCTACTTTATCCCAAACTTCTCGCGAAACGCCCATGTTAAAGCTGCGCGGGTGAAACTGGCCGATGTGTTTTTTATTGCCACGGATGCCTCCGGTAGTAAATGGCGAAGTCATGGCATAGCTGATGGCCTTTTGCACCGGTGTAAAGGTTTCGTGCGCGGCATCAGGACCGCCATAGGCATCGAGCTGGTGCTCGAACAGGTAGTCTTTTACGATTTCAAGGTAATCGGCCGGAATGAGGCAATCTGAATCGAAGATGACAAAATAGTCGCCTTTGGCCCGCTCGAAGCCAAAATTGCGCGAGAAACCCTGCCCCTCGTTAGGCTTAAAAAAATATTTTACATCTAAACGGTTTGCATAAGAAGCCACGATATCCTTGGCATCGTTTACCGAACCATCTTCAATAACCAGTACCTCAAACTGCGTATAGGTTTGCCTGGTCAGGGTTTCCAGCAGCTCGTCTATTTCTTGCGGACGGTTATAAAGCGGTATGATGATAGAGAAAAACATATGTTGAGGCTACCAGCCGAAAGACCAAGGACTAAAGCGCATGGCTTTAAGCTTAGTCTTTAAGCGCTATAATTCTTTTTCGATTAAATATTGGTTTCTTTCTGGTGCGTTTCGCGTTACCAGCTCGGCCACAAATCCAGTAAGAAACATTTGCGAACCGACAATAATGGCAACTAGGGCGATATAAAACAAGGGCTGGTCTGTAATTTCTCTCTTGTAAGGAATGTGTGCCGCAATATGATAAAGCTTTACGCCAATCATCCACAAAGTCATGACAATTCCAATAAAGAAACTCAACACCCCTAGCGAACCAAAAAAGTGCATTGGTCTTTTGCCAAACTTGCCTACAAAAAAGATAGAAAGCAGGTCTAGAAAGCCATTGATAAAACGGCTCAGGCCAAATTTGGTTACGCCGTATTTCCTGGCCCTGTGTTCTACCACCTGTTCGCCAATCTTGCTGAAACCTGCCCATTTGGCAATTACCGGGATGTAGCGGTGCATTTCGCCGTAT
>JBCNPG010000298.1:0-4776 GCA_039593445.1 Pedobacter sp. | reverse complement strand
TTGCAGCTGGCGGTCTATCTTAACTACGGATTGTTGCTGGTGGCCAATGTGTTGCTCTATTCGTTCAGTTTTTTATATTTTATGTTATTTGCACAGATTTCTTTATTGCTCTATTTTGTGCTCAGAATGGAGTACGTCAATTATAAAAACAACCGATCGTTAACCGCTGCTGAAGGAGGAATGAGCTATGAAAAATAACATCAGGGTACAACGTGCCATCAAAAATATTACCCAGGCCGAACTGGCCGACTTGATCCAGGTTTCGAGGCAAACGATAAACACCATCGAATCGGGCAAATACGTGCCGTCTACGGTGTTGGCCTTAAAAATAGCGAGGGTTTTTGAAAAGCCGGTTGAAGAGGTTTTTGAACTGGAAGAGGGAGATTAGTTAGGATAAAGGACTAAGAGCGTTGCGAGTTGGCAGGTTTCAGTATTCAATTACCAATCACCAAATGCCCAATGAACTAATGCCCAATGAACTAATGAACCAATTAGCTAATTAACCCATGTGCTAATTAGCTAATTGATGCTTCTCCCAACTCAAAACGCTATATTTGCATATGCGTTTCGATATCATTTCTGTATTGCCCGATCTATTGGCCAGTCCTTTCGCCCACTCCATTCTGCAGCGGGCACAAAAAAAAGGCATCGCCGAAATCGTGGTGCACAATTTAAGGGATTATGCCACCAACAAGCAAAAGAGCGTTGACGATTATCCTTATGGCGGCGGCAGCGGCATGGTGATGAGCATTGAGCCATTTGCGGGCTGCATCGAAAAGCTACAGGCCGAAAGAACCTACGACGAAGTGATTTTTATGAGTCCGGATGGCGTTACGCTGAACCAGACCATTGCCAACGAACTTTCGATAAAAGGGAACATCATCATCTTGTGTGGCCATTACAAGGGAATTGATCAGCGCATCAGGGATATTTATGTAACCCGCGAAATTTCTATTGGCGATTATGTACTTTCTGGAGGCGAGCTGCCGGCGGCGGTTTTGGTTGATGCGGTAACCCGTTTAATTCCGGGCGTGCTGAACGATGAAACTTCGGCGCTTTCAGACAGTTTTCAGGGCGAATTGCTTGATGCCCCCATCTACACCAGACCGGCCGATTGGCGCGGACACAAGGTGCCTGATGTGTTGCTGAGTGGCCATGAAGCCAAAATCAACGAGTGGCGTCATGAAGAAGCCCTGAAGCGCACCGAGCAACGCAGGCCCGACCTGTTGAAATAAGCCCTTGAAAATGTGGAAAAACCACAATTTGTTAGAAAATAAATTATTTTTAAACTTCGCTTTTATTTTTAAAATAAAATGCCTAATATTGCAATCCGATTTTGAAGAACCAAAAATCGGCTTAATAGCTTAAAATCATGGATTTAGTAAAATTTGTAGAAGAGCAGGTAATCGCGAAAAAAGAACTTCCTTCTTTCAAGTCAGGAGATACAGTGAGTGTTCACTATAAAATTCGCGAAGGAAATAAAGAACGTATTCAGATTTACCAAGGTGTTGTGATCCAACGCAACAGTGCTGGCGCAAACGAAACGTTTACTGTTCGTAAAATTAGTAATGGAGTAGGTGTTGAGCGTATCTTCCCTGTGAACTCTCCAAATATTGATAAAGTAGAGGTTAACGGTTACGGTAAAGTACGTAGAGCTAAATTGTTCTATCTACGCGATCTAACTGGTAAAGCTGCCCGTATCAAATCTTTGAGAAAGTAATATTTTCTATAAAAAAATATAACCTTCACGATTAGCTTCGTGGAGGTTTTTTTGTTTATATCTTTGCCCCACCAAATTATAAATCGAAATGAACCGTCGAGCGCGTTTTTTTGAGCGCCAATGAGGGTTTCGTCAACAAAAAAGATGAACCAGATGAAAGAACTGTTAAAAAAGTACGAAGAGAAGCAACCAGAAATTGTTTTTGAATGGAAGGATAAAGAGTCGGAGGCCGAAGGATGGGTTGTGATCAACTCCTTGCGTGGCGGTGCGGCAGGTGGCGGCACGCGTATGCGCAAAGGCTTAGACAAGCGCGAAGTAGAATCGTTGGCCAAAACAATGGAGGTTAAGTTCACCGTTTCTGGTCCACCAATTGGTGGCGCAAAATCGGGCATCAACTTCGATCCGGCCGATCCGCGCAAAAAAGAAGTGCTGGAGCGTTGGTACAAAGCGGTTATGCCCCTGCTCAAAAACTATTACGGTACTGGTGGCGATTTAAATATCGACGAAATCCATGAGGTGATCCCGATTACGGAGAGCTATGGTCTTTGGCATCCACAAGAAGGCGTGATCAATGGCCATTACCAAGCCCGCGAAAACGAACGCATCCACCAAATCGGCCAGTTGCGCTATGGGGTTTCCAAGGTGCTCGAAGATCTAGACTATACGCCAGACATCAAGAGAAAATACAAGGTGGCCGATATGATTACCGGCTATGGTGTTTCCGAATCGATCAGGCATTTTTATGAGATTTGGGGTGGCGATATTGCAGGCAAAAAAGCCATCATCCAAGGCTGGGGCAATGTGGCTGCCGCTGCTGGTTACTACCTGGCGCAGCAAGGTGTTAAAATTGTGGCAATCATCGACCGCGTTGGTGGCTTGATCAATCCGGAAGGCTTCAGTGCCGAGGAGGTAAAAGCGTTGTTCAACAATCGTGTAAACAATACTTTGGTTGCCGACAACCTCATTCCTTTTGCCGAAGCAAATGAAAAAGTATGGAATGTAGGGGCCGAAATATTCGTGCCTGCGGCGGCTTCTAGGCTGGTGCAACAGGGCGAGGTCGACAAAATGATCAAAGGCGGCTTAGAAGTGATCGCCTGTGGCGCTAATGTGCCTTTTGCCGACAAGGAAATCTTCTTTGGCAGCATTATGGAGTATGCCGACAACAACGTGGCGGTAATCCCCGATTTTATTGCCAACTGCGGCATGGCCAGGGTATTTGCCTATTTGATGCAGCGTAACATCGAAATGAGCGACGACGCCATTTTTTCTGATGCCTCATCGGTCATCAACAATGCCTTAAAGGCCGTTTATGCAACATCGAACAAAAAAACAAACTTATCAAGCACTGCATTTGAAATTGCATTGAAACAACTCGTATAATGAACAGCGAATTTTTTGAACAGGTTTTTTGGGGCAATACCATTCAGGCTTATTGCCTGTTTGGGGGCATACTCTTGCTCGGATTGCTATTTAAGCGAATTGTTTCGAGGTTTTTGAGCCAGCTCCTCTTCAGGCTGTTCAAAAAATTTGCCGACGATGTCAAGATAGATACTTTTATTGGCCTCCTGCTTAAGCCGATAGAAACCTTTATTACCTTGGCTTCACTCTACCTGGCGGTTAACCAATTGAAGCATCCGCTTGATGTGGTGTGCTGGCATTACCACAAAGTGGTAGATAAGGTTAAGGTGCCACAAGAATTTACCTTGGGCGAACTGTTCGACAAGATTTTCCTGTTCCTCATCATCATGGCGTTCTTTTGGATCATCCTAAGGCTGATCGATTTTGTTGCCCATGTGTTCATGTACAGGGCTATGAAATCGAACAATAAGGCCGACGACCAATTGGTGCCTTTCCTGAAAGAGCTGTTCAAGTTTATTGTATGTTTTATAGGCTTCTTTGTGTTGCTGGGTTATGTGTTCGAAGTAAATGCGCTGAGCCTCATTACCGGTTTGGGCATTGGCGGTATAGCCATTGCTTTGGCGGCCAAGGAGAGCCTCGAAAATCTGATCGGTTCTTTCACCATCTTTATGGATAAACCTTTTACCGTAGGCGATTTGGTGAAGGTAGATGGCGTTGAAGGAACCATTGAGAAGGTAGGTTTTAGGAGCACCGTTTTGCGCAGTACCGATAAAACTACTATTGTAATACCCAATAGGGCCATGATTGATGGCGTACTCGAAAATATGACCCGACGCAACTACCGCAGGGTAAAATTCAATATCGGTATTACTTACGAGACCGATTCGGAAATGATCAAAAAGATCGTGGCTACGATCAACCAGTTCTTGGCCGATAATCCGGATACGTCAGACGGGGTAGCTTCTTTTGATAGTTTTGGCGATTCGGCATTGAATATTCAGGTACTGTATCTGGTGCAGAATATCGATTTTAATGCGTACCTCAAAATTAAAGAAGAGGTAAACTTCAAGCTTATCGAAATCGTACACCAATACGGATCGGATTTTGCCTATCCTACACAGCGCACAGTAAGCGATACGCCTAAAAGCTAGCAGCTAAAAACCTAGGTTGGTAATGGGCTGTCAAGCAACTGCCGTTCATGCCTCCTAATGAAGATTTACTGAATCCGATTGATCAAAAAAGCCTCCATTGAATAAACAGTGGAGGCTTTTATATGGGTTTGATCTTAGTGGCTTTTCTTCGCCGTTGCGGGTTTGGCAACAGGCCTTCTCAGGGCCGAAAGCGCCTTGTCGTTGCAGCAAGATTTGCTTTTGCTTAAACAGGCTTTGACGGCTTCCTTTTTAACGGGTGCTGTTTTTGGAGCCTTGGTTTGTGCCTGGCCCATAAAACCGGTTGTTATGAATAATAAAGCAAGGGCTAGTTTTTTCATGGTCGGGTTTTAGCTAAGTTCGGCCAGAACGGTAATGCCACCTTTTACTACTTGGTCTAATTGCAAGTTTACTTTGGTGCCAATAGGCAGAAAAATATCTACCCTTGAACCAAATTTGATAAAGCCAAACTGTTCGTTTTGTACCACTTGGTCGCCTTCTTTCACATACCAAACAATACGACGGGCCAAAGCGCCCGCAATTTGCCTG
>JBCNPG010000297.1:0-4776 GCA_039593445.1 Pedobacter sp. | reverse complement strand
GTTACCTTTCCAAAAACCATTAAAAAGGGAAGCAAAGACCGCTTTACAGTTTTTTATAACGGCAATCCGAAAGTGGCCCGTAACCCGCCTTGGGATGGTGGATTTATCTTTAAAAAAGACAAGGCTGGCAATCCCTTTGTTTCGGTAGCCTGCCAAGGCTTGGGCGCCAGCGTATGGTGGCCCAACAAAGACCATCAAAGCGACGAGGTAGACAGCATGCTGATCAGCATTTCGGTACCCAAGGATTTAGACGAAATCTCAAACGGCCGTTTGCGCAGCGTGGTCGACCAGCCCGACGGCTACAGGCAACACAACTGGTTTGTGGCCAACCCCATCAACAACTACACCGTCACTTTTTACATCGGCAAATATGCGCACTGGACCGACACCTACAATGGCGAAAAAGGACCACTGACCATCGATTATTGGTCGCTTAAAGAAGACAGTGCCGTAGCGCGCCCACATTGGGATGCCGACGTAAAGCCGATGCTCGAATCCTTTGAACACTGGTTTGGCCCTTACCCATGGTACAAAGACGGCTACAAGCTGGTTCAGGCACCTCACTTGGGCATGGAACACCAAAGCGCCGTTGCTTATGGCAACCAGTTCAAAAAGGGTTATCTCGGCAGGGATTTATCAGGTACAGGCTTGGGCTTGAAATGGGATTACATCACTGTTCACGAAAGCGGCCACGAATGGTTTGCCAACACCATCACCACCAAAGACATTGCCGATATGTGGGTACACGAAAGCTTCACCAGCTATTCTGAAGCTTTGTTTACCGAATCGACCCAAGGCAAAAAAGCCGGCGATGCCTATGCGATTGGCTTGCGTAGAAGCATCGGCAATCGTACACCGATCATTGGTCCTTACAATGTAAACAAGGAAGGTGATGGCGATATGTACCCTAAAGGTGCCAATCTGATCCACACCATTCGTCAATTGATCAACGACGACGAGAAATTCAGGTCGATCTTGAGAGGCTTGAACTCGACTTTTTACCATAAAACGGTAACCACGGCCGACGTAGAGAACTACATCAGCAAACAAAGCGGCTTAAAGCTGCAGAAGGTTTTTGACCAATACCTGAGGTATTCGGCCATTCCGGTATTAGAATACAAAATCAACAATGGTGTATTGTCTTATCGCTGGATTACCGACGTAAAAGGCTTCGACATGCCGGTAAAAGTTACGCTCAAAGCCGACGATTATAGCTTTGTTTATCCAACCAACGATTGGAAAACCATTAAAATAGACAGTTCGGTAAATATGGACACCTTTAAAACCGAACCCAACTTTTATGTAAAGGTGAAAAAGGGCGAATAATTGGCCTATTCAAATTAAAGGAGCCAATCTGTGAATTCAGGTTGGCTTTTTTTACGACAGGAGCTACAAGCCAATAAAGATAAATCCAATTAATTTTTCTCCTGATCATGCAACTTTTCGCAAACCGCCCACGTCTTATCTTAAAACAAACCTAATCACGCATGAAAAAATTATTCGTTTCCTTAAGCTTCATGGCAGCTATGGCCTGCTTGAGCCTGCAGCCGGTTTTGGCGCATATCTACCCAATTGTAATCGGCTACAAGGCCAAAAAACAGAAAGAGGTAAAAAACTATAATGGCGTTGCTGCCGGTGGCCCTATCGATGTGGTTATCCAATTGGGCGACAGCGAAGGCATCAGGTTTGAAGGCGATGCCGATGCCATTGCCTCGTTAGTGGTAGAGGTTAAGAACAACACGCTAACCATCAGACCAGAGATCAGTTGGACAAGCTGGAGCAAAAAATACGAAAACAAAAAAATCACTGCTTACATCCGTGCCAAATCCCTTAAAAACTTGGTGATGAGCGGTTCAGGCAAGATGAGCGTTAATGGCGCCATCAAAGGCGCTTCCTTAAACGCAACTTTAAGCGGCTCGGGAAGCATTACCGCCAAAGCAGAAGTAAACAAGTTCAGTGGGGTAATCAGCGGTTCAGGTGCACTCAACTTTACAGGCAGTGCCGATGATGCCAGCATCGTGGTAAGCGGTTCAGGATCATTTGCCAGAAAAGGCTTTTCAGTTGGTTCCTTATCCACCACCATTAGCGGTTCTGGCAATGTAAACGTAACTGCCGATAAAGAGATCAATGCGGTAATTAGCGGTTCGGGAACCGTTAACTATTCTGGCGATCCCACCGTGCACCAAAGAACTTCAGGATCGGGCAGGGTAAGAAAAATATAAAACGCTTTTAACACACACAAAAAGCAAAAGCTCCTTTGGAAAATACCAAAGGAGCTTTTTTATAGTGTAAAATCTAGCTTATTCCTTAAAACTGATAGCCCAGCACCGTTAAGTTTTCGGCATACCTGATGGTTTGACTGGCCCTGTCTATATCGTTCCTTCCGGTGGTATGGATGTGCGAAAGATCGGAAAAACCAACTTTGGTTGTATTTTGCACATAAAACCCTTTGGTAATGTAAAACTTGATACCCGCCTTGGCCGAAATGCCATAGCCGGCAATGTTCCAAAAATTATTTTTGCCTACCCCAAACAAACGAACGTCGCTGCGCGGAATCATCATGCCTACACCTAAACCGGTTTCGAAAGTTAATGAGGTTGCCCTCGACGGCGCTACCCAAAGATCGTCATAACGCTCAATCTCGGTACTGATGTAGTTAAAGCCATCGGTATGTTCGAAGGTTAGCATATTGTCTTTTACATGCAGCGGCGTGTTGTTGTAAGTACCCGCATAAGTACCAGTTGAAATGGCCGGATTGGAAATGGTCGAATTGATATAGCCATCCACATTTACCGTTTGCGGAATATCCATGACGTATTTCATGTGATCCCAACCAATAGAGATGCTATAGTTATCCTTGATGAAATAGCCGAACCGAAAATTGAACTGTGGCGTGGTGATTAAGGTAGGATCTAAATATTCCAACGACAATCGTTTAGGACGATCGTGCGCCCTCACATCTTTCAGCGTAAAATCATAACCCGGACCTTTAAAATGAATGTTGCTTTCATCGTACCACGAAAAATTATAGCCCCAATGGAAAAACCAGTTGCCTTTTCGCGAGAAGTTTCTTTTGATTTCGTTAGCGAAAATGCTTTTGCCAATTTTGGCTACAGGGGCAGGTTGTGGCGTGATTTCTTGTGCGCTTACTTTTCGTCCGAAAAATAAGGTAATCAATAATATAGGTAATCTTTTCATGTGTGCGTTGCTATGGTAGCACTATAAGTTTTAAAACGGCCAAAAATACAGAAGGGATTTCTCTAAAAAGCTTCTTAAAGCACTGAAAACATGTTTTTTACATTTAAATGTTAAAACACGTTTTGAGGTGTCGAACTATCGTCATCTTTTGGATTTCATCCTTCTCTTTTTGCTTTTCCTTCAACCAATACGCTAAATTTGTACTACACCAAAAAGCGCTAAGCCATGTCGATTACCACTGAAGAAGAATTGCTGGGAATGAAAAAAGTAAGTGAAGCCGTTGCGCTCACTTTAAAAGAAATGCGCGAATATGCCAAACCCGGCATGAGCACTTTGCTCCTGGATCAATTTGGCGGAAATATCCTTAAAAAAATGGGAGCCAACTCTGCCCCTTTTCTTACTTACGACTTTCCGGGTTTTACCTGCATCAGCGTGAACAACGAAGTGGCCCACGGCATTCCGAGCGCCAAAAAAATCCTGCAGGAAGGCGATTTGGTTAACATCGATGTTTCGGCAGAGTTGAATGGTTTTTGGTCAGACAATGGCGGTTCTTTTGTACTTGGCCAAGACATACACGGACATCAGCATCTGGTGAATGCTTCCAAACAGATCTTAAGCAAGGCCATTGCTAATATTAAAGGTGGCCTGAAAATAGCGGATTTGGGCTTTCTCATCGAAACCGAAGCCCGGAAATCAGGTTACACCGTTATCAAAAACCTAACCGGACATGGCATTGGTCGTAGTTTGCATGAAGCGCCTAGCGAGATTGCCAATTTCCGCGACCGCTATAACCTGAACCGATTCAAGAAAAACAGCATTGTAGCGGTAGAGACTTTTATTTCAACCAAATCGACTATTGCTAATACTTTGCCAGACGGCTGGACCTTGGTAGGCAACAAAGGCGGCTTTGTGGCCCAACACGAACATACCATCATGATCACCGATTCGGCACCTGTTATCCTTACCGAGATGAATGGTATTTGGAATTAGTTCTTCTTAAATACGCGATAGCCCCACTACCCATCGTTCAACAAAACAACCGACCTTGGCCAGTGCTGTAGCATTAATTTGACTAAGCACTAACCTTGTAGCGCTGGGCGCAGTCGGTAATTTTTGGTCCTTTTGTTTGCACAAAAGGACTAGGTCAAGTCTTTTATGAGGCTAAAATCTCGTATACAAAGCCAGCTGCACCACGTTATTCATAACGGTATTACTCGCGGCTTTTTGTGTTTGGTTCAGGTAACCAGCCTCCACATCAAATTTTTTAGAGAAACGATAGCCCACAGCCAAATAGGCACGGTTCTGATCGAAAAAACTACCGTTCAATTTATCCTTGTTTTGCAGGTTAAAGAAAATTTCGTTTTGTAGCGCGACAAAAGCGCCCTTGGTAAATCCGCTTTCCTGCTTTTGCAAAGGCTGGATGAACCTGAAGAAATAACGGAAACGCTGTGAAAAGGTATCGTCAGGACCATTGGTTTCGATAAAACGTTGCTCCAACCTGAAGCGGTGCATGGCAAAAACCGAGCTGATTTTATGGGTTAGGATATACTGTTCCCAAATGCGATGCTCCAGCAAAGT